>CAJXPD010000020.1 GCA_913057785.1 uncultured Lewinella sp.
AGTTGGTAATCATGATTACTGTGAAACCTTTGTACTGGTACAAGACTTAATGGGTCGCTGTGACAATGGAGCAGGCGCTATCGCAGGTACTATAGAAACAGCCGAAAGTATGGAAGGTATTGCCGATGTGCAGGTACAGATTAGCGGCGCCATGGACGAAAGTATCGTCACGTTGGAGGATGGAGCCTTCCATTTTACCAATATTCCAATGGCTAGTGACGTGTCTATCTATCCACTGAAAGACATTGATCCTTTGAATGGTGTTTCTACCTTTGATTTGATCTTGATTAGTCAGCATATTTTGGGAGAAGGACAATTGGATTCACCTTGGAAATTGTTAGCTGCGGATGCCAATAAAAATGGCTCTATCACTACGGTAGACGTGATCACGATCCGTCGACTGATTCTCGGTATGGAGGATAACTTCCCAAATAACACCAGCTGGAGATTTTTCGAGTCGACACAAGAGTTTGTAAACCCAGCAGACCCATGGTCTTCTTACCTCCGAGAGGTTGCATCTATAAATGATGTAGAAGAAGATATGCGAGTCAACTTCAAAGGCATCAAGATTGGCGATGTAAATGAGAGTGCCCAGGCTAATGCTCTATCAAGTATCGATGAGCGTACACATGGGAACTTTGCTTTGGAGGTTAAGGATCAAAAACTGTTGGCAGGACAAACCTACCAATTAGACTTCACTGGAAAGAATATGAATCAGATTACTGGCTACCAAGGAACGTTCAACTTTAGTGAGACTTTAGAGGTATTAGATATCGGAGCAGGTGTGCTTAAAGAAGGCAACTTCGGAACTCGTTATCTCTCAGAAGGCTTACTAACTACCTCTTGGAATGGTACTGCATTAGAGTCAGAAGTGCTATTTACGTTGACGCTTCGTGCTAAGTCAGATGCACAATTGAGTGAAGTACTAGGACTGAGTTCGAGAATTACTCGATCAGAGGCCTACAATAAGCAAGGCGATAAGTTGGATCTAGCTATCAATTACCACAACGGTAAAGTGGATGAGGTAGGATTTGAGTTATTCCAGAATCAACCCAATCCTTTCCTCGGACAGACCCAAATTGGCTACTATTTGCCTGAAGCTTCTCCTGTAACGCTGACGCTTAGCGATGTAACGGGTAGAACCCTTCAAGTTATTCGAACGAATGGTGAGAAAGGCTACAATCAAATTGTGTTGCAATCTCAAGATCTACAGCTTAAAGGAATCATTTACTATACATTGGCAAGCGAGAAAAATACCTCAACGAAAAAGATGGTCGTAGAGTAAAATTTACGATTACTATAGATTTATTTCTTTTTTGCTAAAACGAAAGTTTGTGCAGGGCCTCCGTGAAAGGCGGGCGGCCCTGTTTTTTATTGAGAGTGCAGAATTTAACCTTCGTGGATACTCCGCTTTTTTAAAAAAGTGTAACCCTTTAATATATTTATTATCAGCGGTTTATGATTGTTTAGGGGTGCTTAAGGGGTGAAAAAGGGGGAAACAGAATCCTGTTTTTTGTCATTGTTAATGAGCGAGAAACCTGGTAAATTTATATAAAGGTTATTTCAATATTGAAAGTATAGCATAATGTCCCCCTAATTGAAGTAATCTTAGATAAGATTATGAATCTCTAAAAGACGACCTACGACATGAAACAGATTTACCCCCTTACTGCTGTGTCTGGATTCCCTATGTCCAGTACTGATCTCAGCATATCTTTCCCGATCATTATAATAGATACGGACGTGCCCCATTCGCGGATACCCACCTAGGGCAACACTCAAAGAAGCTACTTCCTTGATCCCGCTAGTAGTATCTGGATACCTCCCAAAAACCGATTCTAAACACAAACACCGAGGTATTCGGCTACTCAAAAGGAGAGATTACTCCATTCCATGAACTATCAACTACTAAAGGCAATGCTAAAATCAGTGTTGCTTTATTTAGCCATAGGGATGAGTAAGAAACACCGACTGTTTTATTGATCTCCAGGACAAGGAATAATCTCTCATCCATTTTTAAGATGAGAGTAGCCTACGAATCACGAGTTATAAAAACCTATTCCACGAATTTTCCATAAGGTTGCAACACAGGAAGTTTCTCTTTTGAAACCTCACAGAGCATCCATAAACCCTAGGTAAGCAATACCAACTAGTGATGAGTAAGCTTAATTTTTAATTTTTCTACATTGAGAAAGGCTGCTACAACACCAAACCACACCTCCTGACGTAAGAATCGTCATCCCAAACCGTGTGGCGGCCTTAGAGTAGTACTAGTGCTGCTATTTAAGTAATTGAGAGCTGGGAACTACTATGTGACCAATTAGAAATGCTAGACGTTGTTGCGTGTGGGAGGTAAATAAAATAGTGGACCTCCCCACCGCACAACATTTTACATCGAAACGAAAAGACGACGATACCATAAGCAAAAGAACGAAACAACTTCAGATGGCAATTTGGATTGAATAAATGGAGACAGGGTTTGTACTGAGTACAACCCTGTTTTTTTTTGAATAATTTTGTGCTTTGGGGAGAGTCTAAAGGAGTAAAGATTCTCCCCAAAGTTAAAATTACCAGGATAGTCCAAATCTAAACTCTACCTGTGCGAAAGGAGTACTAAAGTCGCTATTGTCAAATCCCGGAAGTTCAGCATCCGCGATTATTCTATAACCTCCATCCACGCCAATGTGGAACCAAGTAAATACATTCATTTCTACACCGACAGATGGCTGAAATACAAAGACCCGGTCTCTTTCTCCATCCTCCATGCGGATTCTGCCTCTACCTGTGACGATGTTTATACGTGGGTGAATAACATTGCGTGAATTCGGTTTGATGGCTACCAAGAATCCACCTGATTTCATATCAAAACGAGTTTCATTCTCGCCAATGACTATATCCTCCTGGGTTTCTAAATGGCTATATCCTAATACTACAGTTCGGCCAAACTCTAGACCGATGTATCCTCCACGAGAGAATTTCCAATCATTATCGAATGAACTATAGTTGAGGGTCGTACCGCCCCATATGCCAGAAAAGAAGGCATCGTGAGAATTGAAAAGGGTTTCTTGTCTTTGGCCAAATAGGGATAGAGTAGTAAGTAGGGCAATCGCTAGTGAGAAGCATCGGGTTTTCATCTTCATATGTTTTGAGTGTTAAGCAATGGGCATCATTGGCTACTGGGGTAAAAATGATGCGTTTTTCATTTACTTGATGAAAAAATTCGACGAAGCCCCCCATTTCTTAACGATACTTAACGAGAAAAGAAATTTCTTAACGAAGGTTTAAGGCTTTTCCGCGGAAAACTAGGAGAAATAATAGACCCACGGCAGCCGAAACCCAGAGCCACCAGAATTTGAATCCTCGGCTTGGGTGAATAACTCCGTCTTGCCCCATGTGAATCATTCCGCCCCAATAGAAGGGATGGAGAAGCTCTGCGGGTTGATCTTTTAGGAAAGAAAGTTTAGCCAGTCGGAGTGCTTCACTTTTGCGATGCCCTTTTTGCAAGTTGTCCATAAATGCAGCTGTAATCTGCGTATTTATCTTCTCATCGACTTTCCAGAGGGATAAGGCCGTACTCTGACAACCGGCGAATTGCAAACTATAGGCCAAAGAAATCATCCCCTCTCCCTCCTGCAGATTCCCGATCCCACTCTCGCAGGCACTGAGAATAGCAAGGTCAGCGTCCAACTGTAGTCCGAAGAGTTCATAGGCATGTAGATAGCCATCTTCTATTTGCTCGCCTAGTTCCTTAGCTAGGATTAATTTGGAGCGCAAGGGATCTGCTGCGTTGGCAATAGCATGAGTGCTAAAGTATAGGACATTGGCTGCAGGTAACTCCTGAACCACATTGCTTTCCTTTGCTTCTATCCCCTCGTAGATCTGGAACCCACTTTTCTTTTTCAATTGCTTAGCTAGCTTTAGGCTCCACGGCTGGCGAATAGTTTTCATATAGTCTTCGTCCAGGGCGCTTAAGCTATCCAGCTGTTCTTGATAATTCTGTTTGATCTCCGGTTCAAAACCAGGTGCGACAAAAACAATCGGCCCTTTGCGGGCGGGAGCAGAGTCTTTGAACAATACATTGATGGATAAGGCATAAGAAATATGATAGTCGAAAATCAAGTATTGTTGATCTTCTCCTTTGGGTTTTAGCGCTTCAAAGTTGAGATAAAAGAGTTTGCCGCTGGGAATAAGATTGACCTGATTTCCAGAAAAGTCGCCTTGTAGAGGAGCCCACAGTATTTGATACAGCGCATCGCTAAGTTCTTCGGTGGCATACTGGTCCCGGTTCGTGATGGCTTTTTTCCACTCGTTTACCTTTTCATCAATCATGGAACTTCGCCCCAGGTGGTGTAGATGACTTTCTTTGGTCGTGACAACTAGTGCATAATAGGCAGTATCATCCTGCATGTATTCAAGGATACTTTGCTTAGAGTAGAGCTGGGCTTGAACCTCCGCCAAGGCCGGAATCTGTTTATTGAACTTGAGCCGATAATAATTCGGATACTGCTCTTGTAAGGTGTCAAGATATTCGTCCAAGGATTGCTCATTGCTAAATAGAGCCTGCCGCAACTGTTGTGAATCTGGATATTCAAGGACTTGTTCACTTAAGGCTGCTACTTGATCCTTAAGCTCAGATTCTCTCTCAATGATGGCGTTTGGAACACCTTGGTAGCGCTGGATCTTATTGTCTTGAATATCACGTAAAAGGCAGGTACGACCATGCTCGGAGAATTGATATACTGTAGCTAAATATTTGGGATCGGCTGTCGCAAGATAAAGCTGCTGATAGATGCCAATATTACGTTGGTAGACCTTGGCATTGTCCTTAATCAGAATACTCTTCGTGTAGGGATCTGTAAATTGTTTTCTAAACTTCTCGGATACGTCTAGATAGAGCTGCGCATAATTTTCAAATTGCTCCAAGACTTTCTCGTCCCCTGTGACTTGGTATCGCTGATACAAATAGTCCGTATAGTGATTGAGAAGCAGGAGGGTGTTTGGCGACCAGGGGAAAGCACTTTGATCTAATTCATCAATCCCATCGAGTCTTATACTTGCCAATGCACTTTCAAAGGATTGCCCCGCCTCATCCCAGCGCTCCTCTTGCATCAGTAGTAAACCTCCCATGGCCAAGTTCAGCGCATACTCGGAGGTCGATTGCAGCTGTAAGGATTCATAGATGGCATTAGATTGCTGTAGATATTGGCGACTTTGTGAAACTTCGCCAAGGTGATACAAGATGTCAGCATAGCTGAAATAGTGTGTGGCTAAGCCATAATCCTGCTCGGGTAAGGATTGAGGGAGGATCTTATTGGATTGTTGAATGTAATATAAAGCGGAATCTAATTGCTCTAGGCTTTTGTAAGTTAAGGCTGTATTTTCATAGTTATAGCCTTCCAAGAGACTGGCTGGGGGATAATTAGCCTGAATCCGCTTGAGTCCCTCTTTCAGATATCGGAGCGTTTCCCGATAGTTTCCACCTTCCTCATGGGCAATCCCCAGTACTTCAAAAGGGCCAATCAGGGAATAATGCATAGGCGCATAAAGCTCTTTTCGAATCGCAATGCAAGCTTCCAAGTAATCTTTGCAACGACCATAGTCTCCTATGAAATAGTGATAGATTCCCAAGGCGTAGTAGGCGCTAGAGATTCCTGGCCCATTCTCTAGAATACGATTGATCTGTAAAGACCTTTCGCTACACCGGATGGCTTCGGAATAGTTTCCTTCCGCTCGATATATACTAGATAGGTTGTTTAAGCTCCTGGCGAGGTCAGAAGAAACGGGACCCAATTCTTTTTCGGATAAGGCAATGGATTTGAGGTAAAATGACTTGGCTTGCGGTAGACGATTGGCTCGTTGATAGCAAACGGCTAAACCATTATAGATGCTGGCAAAAGCGATAGTTGTGCTATCCACAGATTCCTGTAGGAGTGGATAAGCCCTTTCCGCATAATACAATGAAGAGTCATAATTGGTGAGCTTCTCAAAGGTTAGAGCCGTATGAAATAAGGCGTAGGCGTAAACTTGGGGCCGTTCCGAAAGCCCCTTGCTCAGTTGTATGACTTGACGCTGTGCTTCGATGGCTTTTTCTAGCTGCGAGTTTTGGGTATAGAAGTTTCCTTTGCTGGTCCAGAATTGACAAAGTCCCAACAGGTCTGAGTCCCCTTCGTCGGCCAACAACTCTTCACCCATTCTCCGTAGAGAGTCAGCTGCTGATAAATTTGCACGAGACAGGGCTGTATTCATTAGCCCGGCAAGTGAACGAAAGAGGAACTGACCTTCATTGTACGCCTTTTGATAGTAAACTTGTGCGGAGTCCAGCTGGTCTCGGTCGGAAAAAGCTTTGGCTTGCTCCAGGACCTCCTCAACCCCTTGTCCATTTAGATTGGAGGGAATTACTAAAGCTAAACCGAAGGCGAGGCCAAGTACTTGTAGTATTTTATACAATCTGTCCATGCGAGCCATTGGGAATGAAACAATAAAGGGTACTTCGAGGGAGAGCAAAAGTTTTACTGCGATAAATCTGCTTGTAATTGCTTAGCATTACTGTGAAAGGGGTGGGCGTCATCACCAATGATCGGCGATACAAGACTGCGAACGCTACCGATATCTTCCTGCTGCAAGGCGGCCAACACAGACAACCACTGAGCTCTTGCTTGAAAGGGCCCTTCTTCCTTAGTCAGATCGGTTAAACTTTCCAGAGCAGCTTTTGCTTGTCTTTCATACAAGTAACTTGCTCCAAGGTAAAAGGCAATGGTGTCATTATTTAATCCTTGCTGTTTTAAGGCAGCCAACTTGCTTATTGCCGTGGCATAATCTTCTTCGCTGTAATAGGTGAGGGCGTCATACATAGCATGATCATCAGATTGACTCATCAGCACGGGTACACCGGGATCAATGTATTCATACTGAGCATAAAGGCCTCCTCCATCACTACTGCCGGGCCAGAAAACATAGGCTATGATCAATACCAAAACGGAGGCAGCAATGGCAAGCCCCTGTCGCCACGAAACCAGCCTTCGCACCTTTGCCGGCTTAGGAGTCACCTTCGGCAAAGCGGCTGTTAACTGATCTCTTAACCCTGCAGCTTCTACCGCTGTCCGTATATTCTGCATCGTGGCTATCTCCGCATCTAAGGCTTCGGGGCTAAGGTCCGACAATGCTTCTGCCAAGGCATCCTTGCTGATCTCTCCATCCAGGAACCGTTCAATCTGTTCCAATTGATCGCTATTCATCATGATTTGGCGGCATTTTGTTGATAAAGAGATCTGAGGCTTTGCATACAACGATACTTATTATTCTTGGCTGTCTTCTCCGTTATTTGCATTTGTGCAGCAATGGACTTGAGCGGGGCTTTCTGGTAGTAGAAAAGAGAAAGCAACTTTCTACAGGCTTCTCCCAATTGCCGAAAATGTTTTTCTAGCTCGGATATTTTTTCATGCTCTGCAAGTAGCATTTCTGTATCTTCTTCATCGGATAGTTCGTTAGATTCTTCCAATGACTTAAAGTCTTTCCGTTTTCTCAATTTGCTAATCCAGAGATTTTTGCAAAGCGCAAATAGATAGCTTGAAATTTTCGCATTGTCTCTCAATTGAAATTTCCCTTGCTGAATATTGGTCCACAAGGCGATGATGCCTTCCTGAAAAATGTCAAGCGCATCCTCAGCATTTCCACTATTCTTTTCTACCATTCTTTGGATCTGAGCTTGATATTCTTTGTACAAGTAGAGAAAGGTACGATTGTCTCTGCGGGCTATTCCTTCAAAAATCTCTTGATTGGTCACAAACGGCGGCTTGAGTTAGGTAGGTTGAAACTATGAGCCTTAAAAGAAGTTCATAGGTTTAGCGCTACCGAAGAAGTTTAGCAAGTAATTTCTCTGCTAAGATAATTCCGCCGAATCAGGAATCCAAGGAACCACTAAGTCTAGCTTAACTGCCTCCCTGGATCCAAAGCTATCATGAGTTCGTTATTGTGTTTATTAGTTTTGCGTTCGTTTAACTCTTTTCCATTGGATGTGATTCATGTTTGGATCCGTAGCTGGATCGTAGAATTCATCATTTGTTCCGAAATATTCTCCGTGGCTATTCATGAAGTAATACTTGTAGCCATTTTGTACTTGCATAGTTTGTCCAGTATAAGGGTTCAAGGCATTATCTCTTTCCCAGATACCGTTTACCGTTTTTTCTTGCATTCTATCTTCTATTTGTGATCTTCTTTTCCAACCTTCGAAGTAAATATCATTTACGGAGCTCAAGTCAGATTGAGTTCTTTGCCAGTTGTCATAACTTCTTTGGTTGGCGCGCATTCTACCGTTATGTGCTGCCCAACTCGCCTGGGATTTTTGCTGTTCTCTTTGATTGTGAAGAGCAATGGCTTGGCGGTTGACTCCTGCTGTGGCTAGCGCATAGAGTAGACTATTCTTATCCTTTTCAAAGTTGGTAGTAGATTCACCACTCAACATATTCATGTAGTAGTGGGCGATAGCGCCGTATTGAGACTGAGATAAAGTGAAGTGTACGATGATGAAACCAGGCTTCCCGTCACTCCCTAGAAGATCTATACCTCTGACTTGGTGATAATCTTGCATAGGCATGGCTTTCCAATATAGACTATAAACGGCTTGATTGTGTTGAGCAAGCTGAGGTATGTCGACGATTCCTTTAACTTGAACTCCGTATTGCTGCAATTTTGGAGCAAGTTCTTGCTGGATGATTTGATCAGCAGATTGAGGTACGTATTGTGGCGTTGCGTAGGAGCCTCCTTTTCTTACTTCTGCTTTGGCACCGTTAGGACTGATCCACGCCATCTTAGTGATTTTCCAGTCAGCGGGTAATTCAATTGGGCCAGAATCTAATCCGGTTTCTGGGTTTTTCTCGGTATGCTTGATCAACTTGCCTGTTGGCTTGGTGATGTTTTGGGCAGGTACTTGTTGGTATCCTTGATATCCCTGCTGCTGTTGGTACCCTTGATGCTGGTAATAGGACATGCCCTGGTTGTAAGTGTTACCAGCGTTTTGGCTGATGGCGATTGAAGTGAAGATGGCGAAAATGAAGGTGATCAATGTTATCCGTTTCATGACTATATTTTTTTAAGTGGTATCAAAGTCGATTCAATACTGTATCGCGGCGAGTAGCAAAAGGTCATCATGAAATCAGAAAAAAATCTAAAAAAAAGTGGGCTTGGTCTAATTTCGGGAACTAGAATGCTTTGTAATTGGTTGATTATTAGTGAGTAAGCACTTAAGTGGGTTTTTTGAAAAAAATCGAATTTGAATAAGAAAAATCAGATTTGAAGAATGGGATAGCCTCTCCAGCATATGGCCACTGCTATTAGCGATGATCATTATCCCACTAGGATACTTGCTGCTTGGTTCCGATTATAATGGCATTTCCTCATTGGGATATGTAATACTCGCCCTATACTTTGCTCGCCCACTTTTCTCTCCATATTATGTGAGGTGGAATGCCCGTAGCCTAATGATTAAGCGCGGAATATTTAGATATACTACGATACGTTTTACCGATATAACATCCATCCAATATGATCGGCAAAGGCTTAGTATAGCGACCTTGAAGGGGAAGGAAATAGAATGGGATCTCGCAGCCTTTAATCAGGTGGATATTGCAAAATTGCTAAGGATTCTTGGTCAGGATACATCGGCAATGTCTAAAGAATAGGGACACCAGTGCTCGTACGGAAAGGCTACATCGCAAAAAATCATGTAGCTGATTTATTAATGGTGCGTAGCGCGCGTTTGATAATGTAACTAGTGGCCTTATCATTCGAAGAGGCTTCCCAATCCTGGCAAAGTGCCTTGACCCATTCGGGTTGAGATTTGGAAGCATCATTGAGCCAATTGGCTACTGCATTCTGAACGTATTTGGAAGGGTCAGCTTGTAATGGAGTTAATACCGGGAGCGCTAGAGAGGGATCTTCTTGGAAGGCGGCGATCTTTTTGGTCCAAACTCCTATCGGACGTAATACTTCTGCGGCGTAGCGACGGACGTTTTCATCTGCTGATCTTGTCCATTCTGCTAAAATGGAAATGGCAAGCGGCAGATCACCCGCCAGTCTCTCCTTGGTAGCGAATATCACTACCTCACGGATACCAAAATGGGGATCGGCGGCAAAGGGCTTCATGGCTTTCAATAAATCAGCTGTTTCATCCTGCTGAATACTGCTCGCCCAACAATACCAGCAACGAACGACATCAGAGGCATGTCCTCCCATCAATTCATCTAGACTTTCCTGATTCAACAATTGTCCAAAGGCCAATCCAATAGTTTTAGCATTGTTGTTAGCTGAAGGCTTTTTCTGTGCATCAATAGCAGCTTCAATGTCTGCTAGCCATTCCAGCTTAGCAATGGTCTTAAGGAAGTTTTTCAGCAAAATGCGCTGATCTAAGGCGAGCCATTCCGTGAGGTTGACCGTAGCAATTTTACCTTCATTTAGGAGCTGGAGAATTTCCATGGGAATATCCGCAACTTTGCGTACACCTTTCCGATTTAAGATTTCTTCAGGTATGGTCATGCCCAGATTTTATGGTGAATTAGGAGATCTTATACTATACAAATCAACTACACGATAAGTTTGATGGGAACTTTTTCTGCTGGCCCTTGGTTTTATCCAACATCATACGTGCTCTCGTATTTCATCGGATCTCTCCTAATTGCTGATGAGTACGCGTCTCTAAACTCTAAAAACCATGTCTAATAAACTACATGAGATCTTGGCCATTGAGCAAGATCGCAAGAACAAGGCCAATCAGTCGATTGGCGAATCCAAGAAAACCTTCAGCAAAGGGTCGGCCATTTTTGATGGAATGATCAAGAAATACACCTCTACCGAAGAATTTGCAGAGCAAATTCCTGATGAGTCGAAAGAACTGGTGACAACGGTTAAAAAGACCCTAGAAGATACCCTGGCTCCCGTCATAGTAGCTATCGATGCTACGCTTTCCAAAGAGGAAACCAATTCCTCAGGTGTGGCACAGGCCGAGCTTAAATTGGGCGATAAGGTCTTTGGGACTTACTCTGCCACGACCTTGCTAGCCCTAGAATCCCATCTGACGAAAGTCCTAGATCTATACAAATCGATTCCTACTTTGGATACGACTCGCAAATGGTTCTTTGATGAGCAGAACGATTTCTATCGCACGCATGAAGAGGTGAAATTCCGTACGATTAAGCGCCCAAAGGTAATTGTGAAGTATGAAGCTACGGACAAGCATCCTGCTCAGACGGAGCTATTGAACATCGATTTTCAGGTCGGTAAATATGAAACAACCTACTTTTCTGGCCGTTTGACACCTATCCAACGCCATCGTTTGGTAGATAAGTTGGAAAGCCTGATCGAGGCAGTGAAGATTGCTCGTTCTAAGGCCAACAATGTAGAGGTCAAACAGGTGAAACTAGGTCAAGATATATTCGATTTCATCCATGATGAAATCCTGTAAAAGAGCTATTGGAGATAGACTTAATCTTAATCTCAGTGTTATCCGCATTTGGTGTTGACCAAGTGCCGTTAGATTTAGTGTTTCGCTCCATAGCTTTAGTGTAAAAGGTTCATGAAAATTAAAGCCGCATTATAAAGCTATTGGTCAGGGGTTCGAATCCTCTCTCCCTTGCAAAGCTCATCTGTGATGAGCCATCATAAACATACAAGGGAGTAGCTCAGTGGCAGAGCAAGGCTGTGACGTAAAATAATACGGTTTGTATTTCCATGAATTAAGGGCTGCTTCGAGCAGTCGGACATTGTAGCTCAGAGGCTGAGCGCGGCCATCACACGGCTGATACGGTGGTTCGAATCCACCCAATGTCTTGGGTGATTACAAGGCTAGGTAATCACCCATTTTTTATTTTAATCCAATCTGTAAGCAAATATCTCCGATTGTAGGTTTTGCTACTTATTTCAATTAACTTTAGCAAGTCTGATTTACTCAGTATCCTTCCTTCATACCGAAGGCTTTTTCAAAATATGGGTTTAACCTGCAGTTCGGTGTTGTTGGTTAAATCAAGTCTCATAACTAATTACTCTTCTAAGCTGGTGGTAATATGCTTGGTGTTCCCTTACGGGAAATAGCTATACCAAGTGTTTTACTACGTACTATATGAGACATGAAAAAGAAAAAAGGTAAAACCAACGCAGCATTCTTTCTAGCGCCTACTTTTAAAAAGTACAGTACCCTCATCTTAGTATCCTTTACCCTCCTTTTATATGGCAATACTTTACTGAATGACTTTGCCCTTGACGATGGCGTTTACATCCAGCATCATCAGGAAGTTCAGCAAGGCGTATATGGCATACCGGCTATTTTTCTGCAAGGAAGCACCTACGGGTTTAATCAAATGGGAGGGCAGCAGCCGTACAGACCGATTCCCCTGGCTAGTTTTGCCTTGGGCAAGAGCCTTTTCAATAATAACACAGTAATTGAGCATGCCATTAATGTGCTGCTATATGCCCTCTTAGGTTTGATCCTTTTCCAGTTGTTAGCGCATTGGTTGCCTTCATATAGCATCCTTCTACGCCTTTCCATCGTAATACTTTTCCTAGCACACCCTATTCATACTGAAGTAGTTGCCAATATTAAAAGTAGAGATGAGATCCTCTGTTTTCTTTTTGGAGCCTATAGCTTGCTGTATCTCCATAAGTTCATAGGTAGCAAAAAATTGAAGCATTGGATTTACAGCAGTTTATTGTTTTTTGCAGCAATTCTTTCGAAAGAGAGTGGCCTATCCTTGGTACTGGTTATTCCGCTGGTTCTTTACACCTTTGTCGGGCGGAAACTAGTGGCTAGTTTTCGAATTTTGCCCCCTTACCTGATGGCAACAGCCGTTTATTTTGTCCTTCGTACTGTAGTTATCCAACCGGAGACAGGTGAACTGCCAAATGATGTCATCAATAACACCTTGTATGGAGCAGCCTCCTTTGCAGAAAGGAGTGCCACGATCGTGGCTTTATTAGGAGAGTATATCCGCTTGCTGGTTATTCCTTATCCTTTATCCTGGGATTATTCCTATAATCAATTCCCTATACTTAATTGGGGGACAACTAAAGCCCTGGGTGCATTGGTTTTTCATTTGATATTGGCTTACTGGGCAATCAGAGGACTCAGACGTCGGGATGTGGTGGGTTTTTGTCTCTTGTTTTACGCCTTGACCATGGCTATTACTTCGAATGTTTTCTTTTTGAATGGGGCTACACTCGGAGAACGCTTCCTTTTTATGCCTAGCTGGGCCTTTTGCATGCTCATCCCTATTTTGTTCACGAAATGGCTGCAGGCCGATACCCAGAGGTGGTTGCCAAAGAGAAGCCCGATTTGGCTAGCAGTAATGTCCGGCTTGATCCTGCTAGGAACACTCATCACGATCGACCGGAATGGAGATTGGAAGAATAATCTTACTTTGTTTGAAGCAGGAGTGAAGGCGGCGCCCAATAGCGCTAGGGTACATGCCAGTGTGGCTTTTGAATATAAACTTCAAGCGCAAGTCGCTACTGATGTATCGAGTAGCCGCAGCTACTTCGAAAAGGCAGAGGCGGCATTTGCTAAAAGTCTAGAGATCTATCCAGAGTTTGAATATGCCTTGTACAATTTCGGGGTACTTTATATGGAAATAGGTGCCTTGGACCAGGCTGAGGTCTACTTTCAACGCCTCTTGGAAGCGCATCCCAATCATGAGGGAGGATTAAATAACCTGGGCGTAACTTACTTCCGACAGCAAAATTATCCTGCGGCTATTCCCTATTTTAATCGCCTACTAGAGATTAATCCAATACATCATCAAGCCCTGACGAATATGGGAGCGAGTTATTTTAATTTGAATGAAATGACAAAGGCCCTGCCCTTTTACGAGCGAGCGCTTGAGCTACAAAAAAACGATAGTAATACCTATGAGATTTTGTCCAGAATTCACAACGCCTTAGGTCAGCCAAAGTTGGCGGCCCATTACGCAGCGCTCAAGGAAGGACTGGAAGAGGAATTCGGTTCAAGATGAGATATACATTAATGATTACCTTAGTACTGGGTCAAATCCCAATTTCAAACACCTGCTAAACTCGAACAACACGAAATAGATGAACACGAACAGGAGAGAATTTTTACAAAAGAGCTCGAAACTCGCAGCGGCTTGGACAGTGGCTGCAGTTGGCATTACAGCTTGTTCCGATGCGCAAACCACTGAATCTGATTCTACCAATCAAGGCCTAAAGATCCTCATCTTAGGAGGCACCAGTTTCCTAGGTCCACATCAAATCAAAGCAGCCCTGGATCGAGGGCACCAAATCAGCACATTTACTCGCGGAAAGACTAAACCCACTGTACACCAAGATCTCTTTTCTAAAGTTGAATCCCTGGTTGGCGATCGAGAAAATGATCTGAAGGCTTTAGAAGGAAGAGACTGGGATGTCGTAATCGATAACTCTGGCAGAAAGGTGGAATGGACACAGAAAACGGCTGAGCTATTGAAGGATAGGGTTGGACAATATGTCTACATCTCTTCAACGGGTGTCTACTACCCCTATTTGACCGAAAATATCACGGAAGCACAGTCATTGGTACTGGAAGTACCAGACGCTTTAGAAGGGGAAGAACAAAAACTTGAATATGGCTATGGCGTGATGAAGGCGAACTCAGAACTAGTCGCTAAAGCGGTTTTTGGCGAGGAAAGGACGCTAGTGGTTCGTCCGACATATATGGTAGGCCCCGCAGATAAAACCAATCGTTTCATCCACTGGCCGATACGTCTGAGTCAGGGCGGGAAAACCTTGGTACCCGGTAAGACTGGAGATCCGGTGCAATATGTCGATGTGCGGGATGTAGCAGATTGGATGATCCGTTTGATTGAAGCAAAAACAGCAGGTGTTTTCAACGCCGTAGGCCCTTCGAAGACGCAAGACATGTACAATTTTGTAGAAAAAGCCAGCGCCGCTTTTGATGTGGAAACGGAATTGATCCAAATCGATGATTATGATTTCCTAAAGGAAAATAAAATACCTTACCTTATCCCCTGGATACTACCGGAGGGGAATAATTGGGGCTCAGCCCGTGTGAACAATCAGCAGGCCGTTGCTAGCGGACTCACTTTCCGACCTTTGACTGCTACCCTAAGAGATACACATGAATGGTGGTTCTCGGATAGCGTAAGTCAAGAACAAAGGGATAAAGTAATGAAAGACGCAAATGGTGTATTGATGCGTGAAGCGGAAGTGTTAGCGGCTTGGGAAGCTAAGCAAAACAAGGGATAATCTGGGCCGGATCGATTCCATTGGATAAATCAATCGCTCCATTCATTAGGTGGAAAGGTTTCAGGGAAAACCTTTCCATATGAGCCCTGTCGCATGTATATATTTGAGAAGCTCCCTAATTAAAATTAATAAACTTCAATCTAAAATAACTTGTATGCAGCAAGAAGTGCAGAAGTACCTTTTGCGGCTGCCCTGCGTTCGGTCCCCGTCTGGCCGCCGTACAGGGACCTCTTAAGAGCAAAGGCTATTAGGGACCGGGCGGGTCTTGGTTAGCCACAAAATTCATTTCCCTGCTACTATAAAACTAGTTCAGAATAAAGTCTACTCCTACAACCCACAATATGAAATGTAAGCCATCTTTTACCTTCCTTTTCGGGCTGGTATTCCTTACTGTCCAATTACAAGCCCAGCTGTTTGTTGAGAAGCAGAGCCGTCACCGTTTTGCACAATTGACCTTCGGTCTAGATTATCAATCAAGTGTTGGTGGACAGACCCGATTTCTCAACGCGCAAAATCAAATAGCCGGTTTTGACTTAGGACAAACCCAAAAAGCACGTCTTCTGATCGGGGGCACCCATTTTTGGGGCCATGCCGATATCTATTTAGCAATTCCCCTGGGCAGCCCAAGCTTTTCAGAAAGTGGCCAAGAGGCTTTATATCTAAGTGGCGTAGAAACCGCCTTCAAATATTACCCTTGGCGGATCAAGCACAATCAGATCAGACCTTTTATTGGATTCTCCCTAGCTCCTTTTTACTTCGAACAAGATAACGACCTACTTCCTTTTGGTGACGGCCCTGAATTGAACCATACAAGCCTACCTTTACTCACGGGAATCACCTTCAACAGTAAAGGGCACCTATTTGAAGCTGGGCTGTTATGGAATTATAATAATGAACAAGATTACTACATCAGTCAAGATGTACAAACGCAAATCCAAACCCCTCCACTCTACCTGAACTTCTCCTACCGATATATGATTGATACTACGGTCCCGGCGGAGCCCGATTGGGAAAGTGGAAGAACGGCTAAAGTCACACAGATATTAGCTGACAAGGGGAAACTCAATGATTTCTATATTGGACTAGGTATGTCCTCCGCCTTCTGGCTGGGCAAGTCTTCCTATAATGATCAAACGAGGCCCTACATCAGCCCCTACAGTACTTCCATCATGCCCGACTTTGCCTTGGGGTACTATTTGCATCGACCGGATATTAGTATCTCGGCGAGTTATCGGGCCTACGGCACTTCCACGCTTTCTTATGGCGCCAATCAAAGCCTACGCCGCCAGTCCTTGGGCTTAGAGGCCACCCAAATCCTTTTTGACTACCACGGCTTCACGCCCTTCGTGGGGCCAGTAGTTAGCTACGAGCGCCTACAGTTCAAAGAATCTTTTGAACGCCAGTTGACGCAGGATATAGAGGATACTCGCATTACCTACGGACTTACCTTTGGTTGGGATATTCGTCCCAATCGGATACAAGCCTTCATCCTTCGGACCAACCTCCGATGGTATCCAGATCTCAGACTGGAGATTAGTGAAGGACAAAAGATCTCCTTCAACAACATAGAGTTTAATTTTATCCAATTGGTTCTATTTCCCGATCGAATATTCTAAGCTGGTTTTTCTGGCGAAATGTATTTATAAACTAATCCAGCTAGAATCGCCCCTGCTATTGGAGCAACCCAGAAAAGCCATAATTGTGCCAATGCCCAATCACCTGCAAATAAAGCTTGACTTGTACTTCTTGCTGGATTTACTGAAGTATTCGTAACGGGGATGCTGATTAGATGTATAAGGGTCAATCCTAATCCAATTGCTAAGCCTGCAAAACCTTTAGGTGCTTTTGAATGAGTAGCCCCCAAAATAATGATCAAGAACATGAATGTCATAGCAATTTCCGTTACTAAAGCGGAAAGCATATTGTATCCATCAGGGGAATGTTCCCCATATCCATTTGCTGCAAATCCTCCAATTTCAAATCCGGATTTTCCACTTGCGATTAGGTATAAAACGCTTGCACCTACAATTCCTCCTAATACCTGCGCGACGATGTAGGGGAGTAGTTCTTTTTTGTCAAAACGCCCGCCTATCCATAAACCTATTGATACTGCTGGGTTTAAGTGGCAGCCTGAAATATGGCCAATAGCATATGCCATGGTAACAACCGTTAAACCGAAGGCCATTGCAACACCCACAAATCCAATTCCTAATTCGGGATAGGCAGCTGCTAAAACGGCGCTTCCACATCCTCCCAATACCAACCATAAGGTTCCAATAAACTCTGCTACTAATTTTTGCATAATTGTTTGTGTTTTTTTTACTAAAAGATGTGTCTATTCTCGTTGATAAGGTGCAGTAGCTTAGAATAGAAAGAGTAGCGGAGGATGTATTCTGCTGCTTTATGGTGAAAGATAACTATTTAGTGCAAGAAAGTAGCATGGGTCATTACTCAAACCACTGTAACAAAGGAACTTATTTTGGACTTGGGCCGTTCACAAGGAAAAATGAAGCCCCAGAATGGACCACTTGATTTGGCCTAAGCCAGAGACAATAGATTTTAAAAGTTACACGCAAGAAGACTGGATTAGCATTGTACGTTATGCCCAAAGAACATTCGCCAATTTTATGAAGATGCCGATTGCTTTTGAATCCCTGACTACTGCCTCTATTGGTGATGGCTTTTGTTTGGATATGAAAGGCTGGGAAGGCCACGGAGGGCCTCTCGGGCTATCTTGGCATGGTATTCTAGGAGGTGTCCCCTTAGGAGAGGCTCGATACATACATATTTCTGCAAGCTTGTTCCTGTACGTGGATACCCAAAAGGTAGTGAGCTATGCCGGCGATTCCTTCCTGGAAGTCGTCTTCGAACAGGCCTCGACAGGGGAAGGAGAATGGCGATTGAAAGGCTGGGAACCAGATATCTACGGGGAGTATGAATATTTTAACACCTACGAAAGTCTGGATCGCAACTAGCCACCGCGTCGATTGGTGCCTGTCTTCCGCAGGTAGATTTCCCCTCGACAAATCTGCCTCTCGTACCCAGAATGTAAGACCGTGCGCCGGTTGGTGCCTGTCCAGTTAGCAAGATAGGTTTTTTACCAACCGATATGCCTGCCCTTCCACATACCAATATCCCTAAAACTCCTCAATCACTCCCTTATAAGCTTTCCCAATCGGCAACTCTTTCCCCTCCAGATCGACTTGTTCCTTAGAGTAGGAAAGAATATGATTGCGGTTGACCACAAAGGACTTGTGAATACGAAGGAATTGTTCGCCCAGCTCTTTGAGCATATTTCCGATGGAAGTGTAGACAATATGCCCTTTGCCTCGATGGTGGATGATAATGTAGTTGTTCATCCCTTCGATGTAGCTGATGTCAGCTTCATTTAGTTTGAGCGTTTTGCGCTCACTTTTTACATAAATAAACTTAGCTGGCTTGTGAGGAGTGACCAAGGGCTTAGCCTGAGGTGCTTCGTATAAGCGCTGAAACTTGTTGATGGCGCGCAGGAATCGTTCGAAAGAAATGGGTTTCAATAGATAATCTAAGACCTCCAATTCATAACTTTCATAAGCGTATTCACGGTGAGCGGTGGTGATGATGACGTGTGGAGCCTTTTGCAGGGTCTTCAAAAAAGCTAGGCCTTTAAGTTTAGGCATTTCTATATCCAAGAAAATAAGGTCTACTTCCTGCTGGCGCAGGACCTCCATGGCAGCGAGTGCATTGAGGCAAGTACCCACTACTTCATAGCCAGCCAGCTCTGATAAGTATTTAGCGATTATACGTTGTGCCACTGGCTCATCATCCACTATTAGGCATCTTATGTTACTCATCGATCTGTAATTTTAGCTCCGCGTGGAAGTGGTCCTCTTTTCGCGTAGTCTCCAAATGATGTCGGCTAGGGTAGAGGAGATCCAGGCGCCGCTTCAGATTCTTTAACCCTAGTCCTTGTTTTTTGTTAGGAGGCGGATTTAATACTTCGGAGATCCGATTTTGCACCTGAAAGCTTAGGGCTGATCCCTCCTGCACGAGGCGGATATCTATCGGGATCGTTTCAGTAGCTTCTTTGACGCCATGTTTAAAGGCATTTTCTACCAAAGGAATCAAAAGCAAAGGAGCAATTTCCATTTGTTCATCTACTTCTTCGTCGATATCGAAATCAACTTGCATACGATCACCATATCTTTCCTTTTCCAAGGCAATAAAGTCTTTGATCAATTGAATTTCCTTTTCTAAGCTTACTTGATCGGCCGCTGATTCATAAAGCGAATAACTGAGAATGTCCGAAAGTTTCAAGATCATTCCTGGCACCTTTTGAGACGCCTCAAGCGATAGGCCGTAAAGGTTATTTAAGGTGTTAAAAAGGAAGTGCGGATTGATTTGTGCTTTGAGGTATTGCAATTCCGCCGCTTGCTGCTGAGCTAGTATTTGCTTGGCCATATAGCTTTCTTCATACCAATCCAAAAGGTATCGAATACCTATAGAGCAAAGAATGGGTAATGAAATAAAGGCGGCAAACTGGATAAACTTTGGGAGGAGGAAAGGCTGTAAGTCAGCGGGGTTGGGTGGATTCTGCCACAGGTAATTCGGGTAGAACCAAAACAGACAGATGTATCGTTGAACCACCGTTAGCAAGAAGACCATCACCAACAGTATACCGAGGTATAAAGGCCATCGCTTTTTGTTTAAAAGCCTGGGCATGAGGACACCCCAATTAATATAGGTTCCGATCCACCACACAGGTAGAAATACGGCTCGGTCCATCACAGCAATCTTTAGATCCTGATAATAAGGATAGATCGTGGCGATTCCTAGGGCCATGATAATTAACCAAAACAAGATATGTGGAACAATTCGCTTTGATTGCATAGCCTAAAAATACACCACTGATAGTATTATCAACTTCTTTTTATGTGAACGAAGCATTCTCCGTGGGGAAACGGTAGTTTTCATGACGCTTTCAGATAGGCAGATTGTTTACCACGAAAAACCCCATGTTGACATAAAAGCACAGCAAGAGATTGGCATTCGAGATAATTTGCAGCTGTATTCACTTAAAACAATATCATCTATGAAAAGCTTAATCCAGTTGTTTATACTCGCTCTTGTAGTGATTTCCTGTTCTACTTCCAGTCCTTCCCTAGTAATCTCCAGCGACATTGATCACTTTTGGGAAGCCTACGATAAAATCCAGGAAACAAGCGATACCGCCATGCAAAAGGAGTTTTTACAAACCCTGTTTCTAGATAGGGGAACGCCAGGGCTCTCCGCTATAATGCAGGCACGGCGGTACACCATCGACTCCTACCTCGATGCCATCCATGATTATCCAAAATTCTGGGAATCTATGCGCCCCAATATGGCAAAAGCTAAAACGCTAGGGCCTGAAATTGAAGAGGGGATTGCGGACTTTGAAAAGATTTATCCTCAATTGCGGCCTGCTAAGGTGTATTTTACGGTAGGAGCCTTACGGACCAATGGTACTGCTATGGATAGCTTGGTCTTAATTGGTAGCGAATTAGCTTTAGCGGATGAAACGGCAGTCACGGAGGAGCTCCCAAGTACTTTTGGACATCTACGGACCTATTTCGACAGTAACCCAATTGAAAATGTAGTCTTCCTCAATGTACATGAGTATGTGCACACCCAGCAAAGTACACACGGGGGCTACGATTTACTCTCACAATGCTTGTTCGAAGGAATTGCCGAATTTATTCCCGTGATTGCCACGGGGCAGGCTTCGCCAACTCCTGCTATAGCCTATGGCAAAGCTAATGATCAGGCAATCCAAGCAGCCTTTACCAAGGAGATGTTTTCTCCCTTCTATAATAACTGGATTTGGAATAGTGCGGATAATATTTTTGGCACTAGAGACTTGGGGTACTATGTTGGCTACGCTATTGCTGAAAAGTATTACGAAGCAGCTACTGACAAATCGAAGGCGATTCAGGCCTTAATCGAGCTAGACTTTAATGATACCCTTGCTATCGAAAGCTTTGTCGATCAAGTAGGGTACTTCGAAAGCCCCATTGCTGACCTAAAGGCAGCCTACGAAGCAAGTCGGCCAGAAGTGGAGTCCATTTCACCCCTACAAAATGGGAGTGAAAAGGTAGATCCCAATATTGAGGAATTTACCATCACCTTTTCAGAATCGATGAATACACAGCATCGAAATTTCCAATATGGACCTAAGGGAGAAGAAACGGTCTTAGGCATTCAGGACTTCCTAGGATTTAGTGAAGATGGCAAATCTGTTCGACTCGCTATCAAGATGGAACCAGGGCAACAATACCAAATTGTGGTAGGGGAGGGATTTCGAACAGCGGCGGGGGTGCCACTTCGCCCGTATTTGATTGATTTTCGGACAGCTGCGGACTAAATTTAGGAATTCGGACCGATTGAGCCCCAGGCGAATAGCATTAACAATCTTTTAACGACCTTGAAAAATATAAATGCAACTTTTTTCAGCGTATTTTTGTCCTTATACTGTTAGATAATCTAAGGCCTTAAATAGCTATTATGTCAGATCGGCACCGTCAGTTAGCGGCTATTGTATTTACGGATATTGTGGGGTATTCTGCAATGATGCAGCAGGATGAGACTCGTGCGACCATCGTACGGGAGAGGCATCGTGCAGTTTTTGATGAGCTAACGGAGCGTTTTGGCGGGCGCATTCTACAGTATTATGGTGATGGTACCTTAAGCATTTTTCAGTCTGCTGTCGCGGCCGTTGAGTGTTCTGTAGAGATGCAAAAGGCCTTTCGAGAACAACCTACCGTACCTCTTCGAATAGGGATTCATACCGGAGATATAACTTTCAGCAAGGAAGAAGTTTATGGAGATGGCTTGAACATCGCTTCAAGAATAGAAGCGGCTTGTATGCCGGGAGGGCTTTTTATTTCCGGTAAGGTGTACGATGATATCAAGAATCACAAATGGTTAAAAGCCAAATCGCTGGGAGAGTTTGAGTTCAAGAATATCAAGCAAGCGATTCCCATGTATGCGGTGTGTACAGAAGGTTTGAGTGTACCTGCTGATGATAATCTTGCTTATCTGAAGCAGAGTAAGGCCAAGGTGGTCAACATCCGTACGGCTAGTGATTCCAACAAGCATACGCCCCGGTCCTTGGCCTTGCAGTTTAGGGAGGGAGCACTTTGGCTCTTGACCATTCTGGCACTGATCTTGATCGGGATGAATTTCCTCAATCGAGAAGAGCCAGCCCCGGTTTACGCTGGACCTTTGGATGGGCAAATTGCTATTGCTGTCCTACCGTTTTCTAACTTCAGTGATAGTGAGGAGGATGAATATTTTAGCGATGGCATTACGGAGGATATTTTGACACTCTTGTCTCGCATGAATGATGTTCGAGTGATTTCTCGCACTTCGGTCATGCAGTATAAGAATACGAATAAATCGATCAGAGAGATTGCTGCGGAGTTGAATGCTTCTCATATTTTGGAGGGCAGTGTTCGAAAATCCGGTAATAAAGTCCGGGTGGTAGCGCAGTTGATTGACGCGGTAACAGATGCTCATCTTTGGGCACAGACCTATGATAAGGAAATGACGGAGCTATTCGAGATTCAAAGTAATGTGGCGCAAGATATAGCTTCGGCACTCGAGCATGAATTGAGTCCTTCGGAATGGGCAAACATCAATAAGAAGCCTACCAAAAACCTAGAGGCTTACCAGCACTACATGAAGGGACGTGAATTTTACGGCAAATACGATAAATCTAGCAATGATAAGGCTATAGAGCATTTCAAGACGGCACTTGATTTGGACACCTCATTTGCCTTGGCATATGCAGGCTTAGGGGATGCCATCAGTCAAAAAGCAAATTATGAGCACAAGCCGAATTTATTGGACTCTGCCAAGATGGTGAGCCAAAAAGCCATTCGCATTGACAAGAATTGCTCGGAAGGGTACAAGGCCCTGGGCTTAGCCTATCACTACAAAGGAGATAAGGAAAAGGCGATGGAAGCCTATCAACAGGCTGTGGCTGAAAACCCTAACAATGATCTCGCTATTTCCAATATTGCGATGATCCATAACGATAAGGGAGAATTTGTAGAAGGCTTCCGTTGGGCTAAGAGAGCCTTCGATCTCAACCCTAAACACCCCATGGCGCTTAAGCGACTCTCGGAGATAACCCAAGTAGTCGGCTTAGAGGGGGAAGCGGAACAACTCCTGAAAAAGGGCATTGAGGAAAATCCGGAAAATGTTGAGTTTTATCAAGACTTGAGTAACCTGTATTTGAGGCAAAACAAACTCAAAGAGGCAGAAATATACTGTAAGAAGGTGATGAAGATGGAGCCTGATAATAAGCAGGCCCCGATCCTGATGGCTAATGTACGCCTGATGGAAAAAGATTTTGAAGAAGCTCATCAGTACTTCAAACAAGCTAAGGCTTTTGTCATCAAGGAAGAAGGAGATGATGAGAACGAAATGGATGCAGAGGATAGAGACTGGGAAGTGGATTTAGGGATAGCGTTGACGGAAATGGAATTGAATCATGATGAAGAAAGTCGCGAGGAGTTAGAGGATATCTTGGACGATTTAGAAGATGAGTTGGAAGATCATCCGAGAGGTGATCGTCTATTTTTGAAGAGTATTGTTCAAGCTGCCATCGGCGAGACGGATGCTGCTGTGAAGACCCTAGAGAAAGCCGTTGATCATAACTTCCTCAATGTTGAATTAATCGTCAATAATCCGGCTTTTGAAGAAGTCGTTCAAAAGAATAAAAAAGACATCGTCAAAATATCCAATCGGATTGAGAAAAAGCTCAATAAGATGAAAGTGGAAGTTAAAGGGGTAAGGGTTTTACCAAACCTCTAGGCGACGCTGAGTACCTTCCTTTGATTCTATAGGCACAAACCATATCTATCGAGGTTTGTGCAATTTGTTCTACACACAATCTCAATATCCTACCTTGAGTTCTTCCAAAATTCCATAATTTTAGAGGGTCCTGACCGATATGGACAGGCAAGACCTTTAAGACAAAACGAATGAACGGAAAGAAACCAACTTTGTTGTTGGCTTGCTTAGCCCTATTGCTGTGGCTAGCAGGCTGTCAATCTTCCTCCGATCCTACCTCTGCCAAAAAGCGCCTACCTGCGGTTGTTGACTACAATTTTCATGTAAGGCCTATCCTCTCAGATCGTTGTTTCGCCTGCCATGGCTTCGATGAAAATGCTAGGGAGGCGGACCTGCGATTGGATGAGGCGGAAGCGGCCTATCGCTTATTGGATAATGGTCGTCAAGTCATTAGTCCTGGCAAATTGAAGAATAGTGAGTTCTGGCATCGGATTCATAGTGAAGACCCTGAGGTGGTCATGCCTCCTCCAGAAAGTAATCTGACGCTCACGGCTTATGAAAAGGACCTCTTTAGCAAATGGATTGAGCAAGGCGCGGAATACAAAGACTTATGGTCTTTCACCTCTCCTGAGAAACCCGAGGTCCCTAAGCCCTCTAAGAAAAATTGGGCCAATAATGAAATTGATCACTTCATCCTCGAAAAGCTAGAAGGGACCGGACTCTCTGTTGCAGGTCCGGAACGCAAGGAAAAGTTGCTCCGACGACTCAGTTTTGATCTTACCGGTCTTCCGCCGAGCCCAGAAGAGCTCTCCGCCTTTGTCGCAGACGAATCACTGAATGCCTACGAAAATCAAGTAGATCGCCTCTTGAATTCTGCGCACTATGGAGAGCGCATGGCTTCCATCTGGTTGGAGGCTGCCCGCTACGCGGATTCTCATGGCTACCAGGATGATCGGCCACGAACCATCTGGCCATGGCGAGACTGGGTAATCAAGGCTTATAATGAAAACCTACCTTATGATGATTTCATCACCTGGCAACTGGCTGGGGATTTACTACCTAATTCCTCCTACGAACAAAAGCTAGCCACCGCCTTTAACCGGAATCATGGGATCACCCAAGAAGGAGGAGTGGTCAATGAGGAATACATCACAGAATATGTGGCAGATCGCACCAATACATTAGCCACCGCCTTCTTAGGTCTGACCATGGAGTGCGCTCGTTGCCACGACCATAAGTATGATCCCATATCGCAGAAGGATTACTATCAGATGTTTGCCTTTTTTAATGGCATTAATGAGCGAGGACAGATCAACTATTTTGACGAAGCTCCTAAGCCACATATGCGAATGGAAGATCCTGATCTGGAGGAGAAGATCCATTGGCTGGATTCCCTGCGTGCTACTAAGGCTACAGAATTAGCAGAATGGGACCAGCGTGAGCTGGATGGCTTCCAGGAATGGCTGGATAAGGATTATCCCAAGATAGATATGGAGGCGGAGTTGAATCGTGGACTGATTGCTTACTATCCATTTGACGAATATGCAGCCCTAAGTTCTCCTAGTGGTGTAGCCAATCACCCCGCTGCTAAGGCCAATGTAAAGATCATCAGCGAATTAATTAGTCCAGTTAGTGGTGCAGGGCATATGGGCCAGGCCCTACAATTTGATGGGCGCAACTATATGAGTCTGGGAGATGTCGGAGATTTTGAAGAATGTGATCACTTCACTATTAGTGCGTTTGTCAAGCCTGAGCAAACACCAGAAAAGTTGGCAGGACTTCTGGCGAGAAGAAATGGGGAGCAAAAGAGGGGAGGTTATGAGCTCGTCATGACATCGAACGGCCAACTGCAAGCGGGGGTTTATCATGATAAAAACAAGGAAAAGGCAGTGGTGGAAAGTTCAGGCCGCATTCCTCTAGGGGATTGGTCGCACGTGTGCATGACCTATGATGGAAGTGGCCGGGCTGCTGGGATTAACATCTACATCAATGGCGTCAAGCAAGCTACGCGGGAGCTATTTGATGAATTAAACCGTAAAAGCATCCTTAATGGCAATGACTTTCTCGTAGGTAATTGGACACCTCGTAGAGCTCGATCGGGAAGATATGAGGGATTTGGAGGAGGTTGGATAGATGAGGTGAGAATCCATAATCGAACGCTGAGTGCGGTAGAGATCGCAGCTATGGTAGGTAAGACAAAGCCCTACGCCTATCCAGGAGTGAAGCAAAGCCCCCAACGCCTAGCAGAAGTAAGGCGCTTTTATCGGAATGGATGGGACGATGCCTACCAGGAGAAGCAAGCTGCCTTAGACAGCTTAAGATCCATTTACCTAGAGGTTCCCTACATTATGGTGATGGAAGAAATGGAAGAACCTCGTCCTACGCACATCTTAAGCCGAGGTGCCTATGACTCCCCCTTGGAACAAGTGCGAGCCAATACGCCTTCCACCTTGCCCCCCTTCCCTGATGGCGCACCACAAAACCGGTTGGGCCTAGCACAATGGCTCACCCAGCCCGATCACCCCTTAACGGGTCGGGTAGTGGTAAATCGCCTTTGGCAGATGTTGTTTGGTCGGGGCTTGGTGAACACGCCAGAGGATTTCGGTAACCAGGGAGCTTTACCCTCCCACCCAGAATTGTTGGACTGGCTAGCCGTGACGCTGGTCGAAGAGGGTTGGGACATCAAAGCCATGCTAAAACGCATGGTCCTTTCGGCTACTTATCAGCAATCAGCGGAGCGTACACCCAGTATGCTGAAGTTGGATCCAGATAATATTTTCCTGTCTTGTGGCCCGTACCAGCGGTTAGGCGCGGAGATGCTACGCGATCAAGCCTTGGCCAGTAGTGATCTCTTGAATCCAAAGATTGGTGGTAAGTGGGTAAACCCCTACCAGCCAGCAGGTATTTGGAAGGAACTGGCCAATCAAATTGGCGAAAATAAGTATCGAGAAAGTAGCGGAGAGGATTTGTATCGTAGGAGTATCTATTCTTATTGGAAACGCACGATCCCGCCTCCAGTTATGCTCACCTTCGACGCATCGGAAAGAGCTGTTTGTGTAGTAAAACGACAAAGTACCAGTACACCTTTACAAGCTTTGGTCCTATTAAATGATCCCCAGTTTCTGGAAGCCTCTAGAGCTTTGGCTCAATCGGTTATGCAGGAGGAAAGTGAAAGTGAAGCTTGGGTCAAGACCATTTTTAATCGACTGACTTCCAGGCAGCCTGATGCCTCGGAGCTTGAGGGACTCCTTGCCTTGTTAGAGGAAGAAAGGACGAATTATCAGGCAGATCCAGCGGCAGCAAAAGCACTACTGAGCCTGGGAGCATCATCCTTGGATTCGTCCCTTGCTGTGGCCGATCTTGCCGCCCTTACGCTGGTGGCCAATGTTATTCTTAATCTGGATGAAGCAAAAATGCAATCCTAAGGATTCATCAAAAACGAAAAGCGAATCATGAAATCAAAATATAGACCGATACGATATAGCGAGCCTGAACAGGAAGCAGCCATTCAGATGAATCG
This sequence comes from uncultured Lewinella sp., assembly GCA_913057785.1. Taxonomy (GTDB): domain Bacteria; phylum Bacteroidota; class Bacteroidia; order Chitinophagales; family Saprospiraceae; genus DT-111. The sequence continues at coordinate 27,578 of CAJXPD010000020.1, forward strand.
TCGCCATTTCCTCGGAAAACTAGGTATGGGAATTGGAGGGGCAGCTTTGGCTAGTTTACTGCCGTCTTGTGGCAATGCAGCCTTCCCTTCTAGCATTCCAAAACCGCTAGCAGGTATCCTCAGCGACCCACATATTGCACCCAAGGCTAAGCGGGTGATCTATTTGTTCCAGAGTGGAAGTCCTTCACAGATGGATTTGTTTGATTATAAGCCTAAGATGCAGGAGATGCATGGACAGCAGTTACCGGATTCGGTGCGTAATGGTCAGCGCTTGACTGGGATGACTGCCTTTCAATCCTCTTTCCCACTAGCATCTTCCTATTTTAAGTTTCAACAGCATGGACAAAGCGGGGCCTGGGTCAGTGAATTGATGCCGCACACGGCTAAAATCGCGGACGAACTCTGCTTCATCAAGTCTATGCATACGGAAGCGATCAATCACGATCCAGCTATCACCTTCTTTCAAACCGGATCTCAACAACCCGGTCGACCTAGTATGGGCGCTTGGCTGTCATATGGCCTAGGCAGTTCCAATGATAATCTACCGACCTTTATCGTCCTATTATCTCGGGGCTTAATTCGCCCACAGCCCATCTATTCAAGGCTCTGGGGCAATGGCTTTTTGGCCTCCATGCACCAGGGGGTACAATTGCGCTCCGGAAAAGATCCAGTGCTATTCATCAATAATCCTGATGGCGTTAGTGCCAGCCAACGCCGGAATGCCCTAGATCATTTAGCGAAGTTGAATGCGAAACGGCAGGCAGATTTTGGAATTGCTCAGTACGAGATGGCGTATCGTATGCAGACCTCCGTGCCGGATGTAGTAGATCTATCCAATGAACCCGATGAAGTTTTTGAGTTGTATGGAGAAGATGCTCGTCGACCAGGGACCTTTGCAGCCAATTGCCTGCTAGCCCGTCGGTTGGCAGAGCGAGATGTGAAGTTTATTCAATTGTACCATATGGGTTGGGACCATCATGTCGATCTCCCTAAGGATATAATTCCTCAATCTCGTGATACAGACCAGGCTAGTGCGGCTTTGGTGCAAGATTTGAAGCGACGTGGACTACTGGAAGACACGCTGGTGGTTTGGGGAGGAGAGTTCGGAAGAACCATCTATAGTCAGGGCAAATTAACTCCCGATAACTATGGTCGGGATCATCACCCTCGCTGCTTTACGATTTGGATGGCAGGAGGAGGGGTGAAACCGGGCATTACCTATGGAGAGACGGATGATTTCAGTTACAATATCGTCAAAGACCCTGTCCACGTGCATGATTTCCAAGCTACCATGCTCCATCTATTGGGAATCGACCATGAGAAGCTAACCTTCAAGCATCAGGGGCGTCGTTATCGCCTGACCGATGTGCATGGGCATGTTGTTAAAGGTATCCTAGCTTAGGACTATTGAAGGTATTCTAATAGCCGTTGATTGGACTCATGGGGTAGAAAAAGATTGAATTCTAAGAAGTAGCCTTCTGGGTCATAACCGACGAAGGAGCGGTATTTGGATTCCAATCCAACGGACATATGTTTGGAATGAAGGGGGAAGTTTTGGCTTTCCTCTACATACTTATACCAGCCTTCTACATCATCAAGAAAGAAGGACACATTCACGGCTTTATCATCGGTAAAGGAATGCATCCCACGTCTTTCATCCACCAAACCAAGGAATCCTGTCGGGGAAGCCTGATAGATCTTGGTCCAGCCTTGATCAGCTACCAGACTAAAGCCGATGGTTTCTTCGTAGAAATTTTGCATTTGTAATAGATCCTTGTAGTAGAGCCAGGTAATACTACCATTGAAACCCAAGCCAGGAGGAACCTTGCTGCTTTCCTGTACCGGGAAAACGGTTTTAGCTTGCTCCAGGATGGGTATGAATTTCTCATTTTCTGGATGCTGCTTAAAGGTCTCAAATTCTAGGAGGTACCCTTCTGGATCAATCGCTACGAAACCATCGTGCGCATTACCTTCTTTCGGCTTGTACTCATACTTAATGGGAATGTCTTGCGTCTGTAGATAGGTATACCATCCAGAAAGTTGGTTGGTGAGCAATGCTAGCGCAACAGTTTTTGGTTCTTTTTCATTATGCATGCCTACCGAAGCATCTACCAAGGTGAGATACGAGGCGGAAGCAATCCGTAAGATCTTCGCCACTTCATAGTCTGCCACAATCTCCAAGCCTAAGGTATTAGCGTAGAAGTCACTAGCTGTTTCCAGGTCTTTGTAATAAAAGAATACATTACTGGCCTTGATGCCAAAATCCTGCATGGTTCGAAAATCCGTATTGCCCGTTAGTAGTTCATTGATGCGGGAAGGCGGGTAGCTCAGCAGTCTGCCGAAGCGACGGGCAACCTTCCTCCTTTCAGCGACACCATAGGTACCCTGGTCTTCCATTGCCTTTTTATCTGCCTTCAATTGTTGATAGGCGTCCAGGGTATGCCCTTTATACAGCAATAGAACCTCCTTGTCCTTGGCTACATCAGCAGGGAACAAGTCGGTTACAATCAGGTCAGGATCACGATGCCATTGGATTCCATGTCGATCCGTAATGGCCTGTACCTGTTCCATGATTTGGTCCATTTCCTCACTATCCATGGGCTCACTGAGCGCCAAAGCTTTGGTGCCGGCACCGACTAATTCACTGAAGCCAGCGATGATTCCTAATTGATAGGAGGAGTGATCGAGTTTGTCCTTGGAATTGGACTGGCAAGATAGCAATAGCCCACTAAGGCATAGCATGAGAAAAGCTCTACGGATCATAAGGCAGTGATTAGAAAGTAAAATAGCATTGTTGAAGGGAAACTCCAACAGCATCTGCAATAATGTCACACTACTTAAGAGCTTTTCCCACATTTTGGCAAAGCCATGCCGATTGCTAAGGCCTGATAATGATTAGCCTTTTGGTAGCTAAGGTTTTACCCTTATCATTGGACAGACTATAGAGGTAGGTTCCTTTTCGCAATGAAGAAATATCGACTTTTTCCGTACGGAAATTGTTGACGTTGTATTTCTCCTTCCAAACCTCTACGCCTAGAATATTATAAATGCGCAGCGTATAATTTCCCGGTTTTAGGTTCGAAAACTCAAATCTGACATTAACGATTGCAGGATTAGGAAAAGCGTAGACGCCAGGTTTTAAGGCGTTCACATTCTGCACATTACTAATGATATCATTTCCCTTGAATTCAACTCTTACCGGATTTACTCCTTCCTGATCCATCGTAACGATTGCGATGGGTTCCTTGGCTTCATCACTATAAAAATGATAGGATATGATCGTACTTTCTCCTAAGGCATTTTCTATCCCTAGGATAGTCTCAAGATCTACAGCCTCTAATACGATGTCCGTGATATCTTGCCAACCGAAGAAACCGACCTTCGCATCTAATCTTATATCTTGCTGAGTTGTCCGTTTTTCCCTCAATACTTCGTAAGCACCGCCAGGAATTGTCATCGTCCCCCAGGCATCAACTACATCTTCTCTTGAAAGGTTATAGCGTACGCGAAAGGAATCAGGAGTAATCGGGAGCGGGTCAGTGATCTCATTGGGTAAGTCATCTGCAGAAAAAGCGTATGAAACATTGGCTTCAGAACTATGCTCATCTTCGTATTCCAGGGGAGCCCAACGCTCTACTAAAGGTGGGCTGTACTTGGGCAAGGCTTCGACGCCCAGACCAATAGGATCGCTACCTCCAAACCCTTGCAATTCAAAGCGAGTAGTCGTCACATTGTAATAGGATTCCGCATCTTCTACTAATTCGGCCAAAAGGTCAGAACTTGGATATTCACTAAAAAAGTTGCCGCTGGAACTGTTGCGATATATCGTTCGTCTGGAAAAGGGAGCTTGTAGCGTAGTAAAGTTCCAACTTTGGTTGGGTCCAGTACTTCCGATGTCTATCCCTGAGGGAAGATTGTCAATGGCCGTATAGGTGGTGTCTCCAACTGCTGGGAAGTAATCGTTCGAAATACTAATCTGGGCTACTAAACTCCCGCAACAGCAAATCCAAATGAAAGTCAAAAGTAAAGATTGCTTCATAGATGGCTTTTTTTAAAAGATGACTCTTAGGGCAGAATAGTTGCCTATACTTAGCAACTTAAAGAAAGGATAGGAGTAGGTAGACACACGATCGGCTACAAAATTATGGAATTTCGGGGAAAAGGGAAAGCGAGTTCTAAACTGGCCAGACACTTTGTTGTCAGAAGCCAGACAAGAAAGATACTGATTATGCCTTAACGTATCGACTTTATCACCTTTAGAAGGCCTGCAACTCAACTAGTTTATGGTACTCACCTCTGTTTTGCAATAACTCCTGATGAGAACCTCTTTCTACGATTTTTCCATCTTTCATTACGACGATCACATCAGCATGTTGGATGGTTGATAGTCGATGGGCTATGGCGATGGAGGTACGATTTTTCATAAGCTCTACTAATGCCCCTTGCACAAGTTTTTCGGATTCGGAGTCGAGTGCAGAGGTAGCTTCGTCAAGGATGAGGATGGGCGGATTCTTGAGAATGGCGCGGGCTATGGTTAATCTCTGCCGCTGACCGCCACTTCGGTGGCCGTGATGAAGTCGTGTGCGTTGGCAATCTTGGCCGCTCGTTCCACGTCTTCCTCCGTCACCCCTTCCAAACCAAAAACGATATTATTGTAGATCGTATCATTGAAGAGGATGGCTTCCTGTGAAACGATACCCATCATTTGACGCAAGTCTTCTAATTTCAAACGTCGAATATCTGTGCCATCAATGAAGATGCCGCCCTCTTGCACATCATAAAATCTAGGAAGTAAGTCGACCAGTGTAGATTTACCCGCTCCGGACGGGCCTACCAAGGCGATTAATTGCCCTTTGGGAACCTCTAAATTGATTCCTTGGAGTACCGGGCCTTCTTCGTTTCTGTACTGGAAAGTGACGTCTCGATATACAATGCCTTGTTCCAGGCTTGAGATACTGCTAGCTTCCGGATGATTGGTGATCGTGTTTTCGGCATCTAGGATTACCTCTACTCGCTGCATAGCCGCAATTCCCTTTTGGATATTGTAATAGGCCTTAGAGAAAGCTTTTGCAGGTTCAATGACACTATAAAAGGCAAAGATGAAGGTCAAGAAAGTAGCCGCCTCCATATCCCCTGAGAATACCAAGCGGGAACCAAACCAAAGCAAGACCGAAACGACGAGGATACCAAGAAATTCAGATAGGGGAGAGGAGAGATCCCTTCTCCATAGGAGCCGGGTCAAGGTGTGTCGGTAGCCATCATTGTCCACGGCAAACTTGGCTTGCTGGTAGCCTTCTGCATTAAAGCCCTTGATTATCCGGAGTCCAGATAAGGCTTCCTCCACGATAGAAACCAAGGATCCCAGCTTCTCTTGTACCAAGGTGGAGGTTTTCTTCAGTGCTCGACCAATACCTCCGATTACGAAGGCCGTAAACAATAAAAGTACGAAGACAAAGATGGTCAATGTGGGGCTAACATAGATCATAAAGCTTAGAGCTCCCACGATGATCAATGGCTCTCTGAAAATGATTTGCAGCATATTCAGGATACTCATCTCTACCTCTTGTACATCTGCTGTAATCCGTGACATTAAGTCTCCTTTACGTTCCTCAGAAAAATACGATAAGGGAAGACTCAATACTTTATCAAACAATTCCTTTCGCAAGTCACGAACAATACCATTGCGGGCCGGCGCCATAAAGAAAAGCGCCAGGTATCGAAATACGTTTTTACAGAAAAAGGTGATAAGGATCGCACTACAAACGAACACTAGCGCCTTTTCCTGTCCATCATTGATTATATATTGACTAAAGGTATAGTTGAACCAATGTTGGAGATAAGTTAAGCTAAGTGGGCCCTCAGGCGGTGTGCGTACTAGTTTGGTGGCATCAAAGAGGATTTCCAAAAAAGGCTGCAATAAGGGAATGGCTACGACCGTAAAGATCGCGGTGAGAATATTACTGATTACATTACCGGCAATCAGTGATTTATAATTCCTGAGGTAAGATAATAATCGCCAGAAGCTCTTCATAAATACAACGTATAATCAAAGTGGGGCAAAGTTATTATAATTCTGCACCTCACCATTGCTAAGACCGTATTTCTCTGCTAAGCAACAGCTAGAAACTTGTAAAGTTGACTCTATAGCGCGCTACCTGTAAAGACATTGGCAAGGCATTGGTAGAAAAGGTCTTTGTACTGATCTATGTTTTTCTTGCATTTGGGTTTAAAGCGAGATGTTTGCTGGTACAAAAGCAGAGCTGATGATGGAAAAACAAATACAACAATTAAGAAAAGAACGAGGACTTTCTCAAGAAGCGTTAGCTGACCTTGCGGGTCTGTCGATCCGGACGGTGCAACGATTGGAGGCAGGTGTATCAAAGCCAAGGGCATTTACCGTAAAGACATTAGCGGATGCACTGCAGGTAGAAGTGGAGGAGTTGACAGAGGCAGAAAGCAGAACATCGGTGGGAAGAAAGGATTATAGGCCTGTCAAATGGATGAATCTAAGTATCCTAAGTCAATTGATACTCCCTTTTGCCAATATTATATTTCCGTTGATCATATGGAGAAAGTGGAAAAAAGAAAAACCGACACGGGAGCTGGGAGCCAGCTTGATTAGCTTTCAGATATGGTGGACACTTTTTAGCCTGCTGATCATCCTATCTGCTCCTCTGATTAGCTTGGCCATAGCCGGCCAAACTCAAGTAGGGCAATTCCCAATGGTGGGTGCGTTATACTTCCTTTTGATCTTCGTGAATGTCGGATTGAGTTTGTTTGTGGCCTCTGATCCAGAAACTCGAGCGCCTCGCCTATACCGGCGTATTCCTGTTCTTTTCTAGCTAGATCTCGCTAAATGTCGTAAGAATGTCGTGGCGGGAATACCTTTTTCTCGCTTATCTTGCCGCTATAAAATTTCCCGGGCCTGGGATGTATTTGCTCAAGCATTCTGTCTTGGGCAGAGCATTTTCTAATCTCTAAAATAGCTGACATGTTAATCGACATTGCGAGGCAAGGCCTCTTGCGAAGGTATTGTCCTACTTTTGTATTGTCCTTTCTTATCTATTTCGGATGTACCATAATTTTCCTGGTGTCTTCCCACTCTTGTTTGGCACAACACAATATTCCGCTGAGCATATATGATGAGCGAATCGATACCTTTCCCACTGTAAATGGGGAGCCGCTGTTGGTAGAAGCCGGACTACTGGGCGTATTGGAAGATCGCCAGCAAACAAAGGGTAGAAGGATTTCTATAGCTTACCGACGATTCAAAACAGAACATGCTAACCCTGGGTACCCGGTGTTTATGTTGGCTGGTGGTCCAGGTTCTTCCTGGATTGAATCTTTACATAATGATGAACGTCTGAAAGAGGTCCGGTTCTATCAGCAATTTTCGGACGTGATCGTTTTTGATCAAAGGGGAGCAGGAGAATCTATTCCCAACCTATCTTGTGAGGGGCGTAAGCGTATATCCCCTGAAGCGCCTTTTTCCTTTGATTTATTGCACCCCGCATTGACTGAACTGACAAAACAGTGCCAGGAGAAATGGCAAACAGAAGGGGTCGACTTATCCGCCTACAATACAGATGAAAATGCTGCGGATATAGATGCACTACGACAGGCCTTAGGATATGAAAAGATGATGCTAATAGGCGGAAGTTACGGCTCACATTTAGGCCTGCATATTATGCGGCGTTTCCCAGACAGAGTCGATCGAGCTATCTTTTATGGAGTGGAAGGGCCAGACCATACCTGGGATAACCCGACTGGCCTCTGGCGCACCTTAGAGCGAATTGCTAATGCTGCTGAAGCCTCTGCTTATTACGCAGGGAAAGTTCCAGCAGGAGGCCTATTACAGGCATTGCAGACAGTGATGGATCGTCTCGCCATACAGCCCATCCAATATGCCTTGGAACGCAAAGGGAAAAAGTTTGAGGTTCTAATCACTAAGGCACTGATACAGGCTGTAGCTACCTTTCGGGCCGGAAAGAGGAGTCAGCCAGAAGTGTGGCCAGATCTCATCCTGGCTATGTACAAGGGCGATTATCAACTCCCGGCCATGGCATCCATGGGGATGCGGTCCATTCCCGCCCCTCACGCCATGGCTAAATCCATGGATTTTGCTTCGGGAATCAGTAAGACTCGGCGAGCACAATTAGACAAAGATCCCGCTCGTGAATACTTGGGGGATATCAATTGGGATTATACGCTATTAGAAGATCATTGGATGGTAAGAGATCTGGGCGAGCCATTTCGCTCGACGGTACAATCAGATATCCCAACCTTGCTAGTTCATGGTACTTGGGATACTTCTACTCCTTTAGAAAATGCCAAGGAAGTACTGACAGGTTTATCTCATGGACAATTGATCGAGGTAGTAGGCGGAGGCCATGGGGCACTATATAATCTCTATGAACATTGGCCTGCTATCTATCCGCTATTAGAAAAATTTGTCAAAGGAGAAACGGTTCACTTTCCAGAGCAGGTAGATCTAGGACCAGTCAGTTACCCCGCCTTGAATGAGCATGCAAACGTTAAACTTTGGGATGCAGCGATTTCTGGTGATCTGGAACTGGTAAAGCAAGCCCTGGCAGCGGGGGCCGAAATAGATGCCTTGGATACACGTCGTAGTAAAACAGGAAGACGGGCGATGAATTGGGCGGCCTATTATAATAACACAAATGTACTGCATTTCCTGATTGAGCAAGGCGCTCAAATCAATGCAACGAATCATAGTGGGTTCACTCCTCTACATCATGCGGTTGAGCGGAATGCTAAGGAGGCAGTACAAATGCTACTGGCTGCCGGAGCGGATAAGTCAATTAGCAACAAGCGGGGTCAATTGCCGATAGATACGGCGAAACGACTGGAGTGGGCAAGTATTATCTCTTTACTGGAGCAATAGGAGCTAAAAACAAAAGCCGCAGTTTCAAAGAAACTGCGGCTTAATATCTTTCTAAGCATCCTCATCAGATAAGTCGAAATCATTGAGGAAACCTGTATGGAAATTCCCGTCACGGAAACTTTGATCTTTCATTAGTCGCTTATGGAAAGGGACCGTAGTCTTGACGCCTTCAATAATGAATTCATCTAGGGCTCTTTCCATTTTAGTAATACATTCCTCTCTTGTCGGAGCTCTGCAAATCAGTTTTGCAATCATCGAGTCGTAGTAAGGAGGGATGGTATACCCCGCATATACGTGCGTATCTACGCGCACGCCATGACCTTTGGAACTGTGGAAAGACTGAATCTTACCAGGACTAGGGCGGAATCCATTGAAGGGATCCTCTGCATTGATACGGCATTCGATCGCATGAGCAGTTGGAAGATAATTTCCTCCAGTGATCATTTCTCCTGCTGCGATTTTGATCTGTTCCTTAATCAAGTCATGATCAATCACCTCCTCAGTCACCGGATGCTCTACCTGAATACGCGTATTCATTTCCATGAAGTAGAAGTTTCGGTATTTATCTACCAAAAACTCTACCGTTCCGACACCTTCATATTTGATCGCTTCTCCAGCCAAAACAGCGGCATTACCCATTTCCTCTCTCAACTCAGGAGTCATGAAAGGGGAAGGGCACTCCTCTACCAATTTCTGGTGTCGACGCTGGATGGAGCAATCTCTTTCGGAAAGGTGAACTACTTTTCCGTTTTGATCTCCGGCAATTTGGAACTCGATGTGTCTTGGCTCTTCGATGAATTTTTCGATGTAGATTCCATCGTTTCCGAAGGCCGCTTTGGCTTCATTTCGAGCCATGTCCCAGTTGGGCTCCAACTCCTCATCGTTCCAAACTACACGCATTCCTTTTCCACCACCACCCGCAGTTGCTTTCAGGATAACGGGAAAACCCATATCCTTGGCCACTTTTTGGGCTTGCTTGATATCTTTCACTAAGCCGTCAGAGCCAGGAATAACAGGTACCCCTGCTTTGATCATGGTTTCTTTAGCAGTGATTTTATCCCCCATTTTCCGGATTTGATCCGGACTTGGGCCGATGAATTTGATGCCATATTCAGCGCAAACTTCAGCAAAGTCTGCATTCTCAGCAAGGAATCCATAACCAGGATGGATAGCATCAGCATTGGTGATTTCTACCGCTGCCATAATGCGTGGAATACTGAGGTATGACTCATTGGAGGAAGCGGGGCCGATGCAGACTGCTTCGTCTGCGAATCGGACGTGAAGACTTTCTCGGTCGGCTGTGGAATACACGGCTACCGATTTGATCCCCATTTCCCGGCAGGTTCTTATAATCCGTAAGGCGATTTCGCCCCGGTTAGCAATTAGTATTTTTTCAAACATGGGCTAGCAGGCTAGTTTAACCATTAGGATCAACAAGGAAAAGTACTTGATCGTATTCTACTGGAGAGGCATCCTCCACCATCACTTTTACGATCTTTCCGCTGACCTCAGATTCGATTTCATTGAAGAGCTTCATGGCTTCTACAATGCATACCACAGAGCCATTTTCAATCGTATCACCGACTTTAACATAAGCGGGCTTTTCCGGAGACGCGGAGCGGTAGAATGTACCTACCATGGGGGATTTCACCTCTAGGTAGTTAGCCGTACTTTCTTCCTTGCTAGCATTGGCTGCCGTATCTGCGGGAGGAGCTGCAGCAGCAGGTGGCGCTGCAACAGGGGCAGCGGGAGGAGCACTAATGGGTTGTACCTGTGGAATGGGTACTACCGCTGGTGCTGGAGCTTGAATGATAGGAGCTTGTCCCTTATTACCACGTTCGTAATGCTTCGTTCTCACGGAAACCTCAAACTCCCCGTCTTTCATTTTGAACTCCGTCAACTCAAGCTTGTTAATGAGCTTTAGCAGCTCTTGGATCTCTTTGAAATTCATACCTTATTTTTTGACTCGCTCCATGTAGGCGCTGGTTTGTGTATCTAGTTTCACAAGGTCTCCTTCATTGATGAATAAGGGAACCTTAACTTCTGCACCAGTTTCTACCGTAGCAGGTTTTAGGGTGTTAGTCGCAGTGTCACCTTTGACACCAGGTTCGGTGTATGTTACCTCCAATATTACATATTGAGGCATTTCTAACGTCAGTGCTCTTTCTTCTTCAGCATGGAAGAGGATATCTACCTCAGTACCTTCTTTCAACAACTTAGGGTTGTCGATCATAGTTTCCGCTAAGAAAGTCTGCTCGAAAGTCTCATTGTTCATGAAGTGATAACCACTGTCATCACTATATAGATATTGGAACTTACGACGCTCCACTCTTACATCCTGAATCTTGTGTCCGGCAGGGATAGTATGGTCCAAGACCTTGCCAGAAGTTAAACTCTTCAATTTAGTACGAACAAAAGCTGCCCCTTTACCTGGTTTCACGTGCTGAAATTCTACAATAAAGAAGATATCATTATTGTGTACGATGCACATTCCTCGTTTTATATCCGAAGTACTAGCCATTTCTTATTTGGTTTTAACAGCAAAATAATTGAGGTGCCTTTTTTGGCGGCACAAAGATAAAAAAATTACCATCAATACGCCCACTTGAGGTAAGTGGCACCCCAAGTGAATCCGCCACCAAAAGCAGTTAGGATGATATTGTCCCCTTTATTGAATTGGCTTTCGTAGTCCCACAAGCAGAGTGGGAGCGTTCCTGCTGTAGTGTTGCCATACTTTTGGATATTCATCGTTACGCGCTCCATGGGGAAATCCGTCATTCGAGACACGGTTTCGATGATACGTTTGTTGGCTTGATGAGGAATTAGCCAGGCAATATCATCCAATTCTAAATTGTTTTGGGCCATTACCTTTTTTACCACATCGGACATGCCCGCAACCGCTGCCTTAAAGACTGGGCGACCATTCTGATATACAAAATGCTCTCTTGCCATTACCGTATCCGCGGTAGCGGGATAACGAGACCCACCTGCTTTCTGATATAGGTAGGCTTGCCCGACTCCATCACTCTTATGAATAGAATCTACGATTCCGTAGCCTTCTGTATTAGGTTCTAAGAGTACCGCGCCACCGCCATCACCAAAGATCACACAGGTGGTTCGATCTTGGTAATCGATGATAGAAGACATTTTATCTGCTCCAATCACGATGACCTTTTTATGCGTACCTGCTTCAATGAACTTAGCACCGGTAGTCAAAGCATATAAAAACCCAGAGCAGGCTGCACTGATATCATAACAAAAGGCATTCTTAATGCCACAGGCATCACAGATAATATTAGCTGTATCTGGAAAAGGCATATCAGGAGTAACCGTAGCACAGATCAAGAGCTCTATTTCACTTGGATCTGTATTCGTTTTTTCCAAAAGACCTTTCACAGATTCTATACCTAATACGGAGGTACCTTGGCCTTCCCCCTTAAGGATGCGCCGTTCTTTTATACCCGTACGAGAGGTAATCCATTCATCATTGGTCTCTACCATCGTCTCTAATTCCTGATTGGTCAATACGTAATCAGGCACATAAGCATGGACGCCAGTAATGGCAGCTTGTAGTTTTGACATGATCTTTCAATTAAACTGACAGATAGGTGTCAGATTTTTTAAATCAAAGCTTTTGGGGGACTTTAAGTAGTGTGACAATAGATTCTCCTGTTTTTCAACTGCAAATTTTGCGCCTAGCCTTCGTTAGAAAAAGCCTTACTTAGCCACAAAATGCGCTACCTGAAATTTCACGATGACTATTGTTAAATTACAAAAGCGCTCATCACATCTCGATTGAATTACAGTAAGACGCCTTTGAGCCACTTGTGGTTTTGTAAAATGCCGTTTTTTATGGGACGCAGAAAAAATTGCTGATCCAAGTATCTATACGGCCATTCATAAACTAGTGAGATGGACCTCCCATTAGAAATCCAACATATCTTATCTATCACCTCCAACTGGAGGTACTCTTTGAGTTTATTGGAGTTATCGAAATCAAAAATTACCCGTTCTAAGCTTCCTCGGGTTCTGCTGCTTCATCTTCGGTTTCATAAGTTCTGTAGGAAATGGCGATCAATCCTAAGAAAGTCAGTAAGCCATTCAAAGCCAAGTTTAGGAATCCAAATTCGAAACCATAAAGGATTTGGGCGGAATACTGATCGATCAAAACCGTGATGATTGGGGCAGCAATACAAATGGGGATGACCCAGCGATCATTAATTTGCAATTTCGTCATGGTTCCAAAGGCAAATAAGCCTAGTAGCGGGCCATAGGTGTAGCCAGCAAACTTGAACAACTGAGAAATAACAGCTTCATTATTAACCGCGTTGAAGATCATAATAAGTGTAAACAGGAGAGCTGAAAAGCCTAAATGTACCTGAAAGCGTTTTTTTGTTTTCTGTTCTTCCGGTAATTCGGTTTTCTCGAAATCTAAAAAGTCAACGCAAAAAGAGGTAGTGAGTGATGTAAGGGCCGAATCTGCACTAGAATAAGCGGCAGCGATCAAGCCCACAATAAAGATAATTCCGATACCAGGAGATAGGTGTTGTAAGGCTATTTGAGGGAAAAGTAAGTCAGTCTTTTCTGGGATTTCGATACCTACATTTGAGGCGTATATATACAATAGAGCTCCTAGCGTCAAGAAGATTAAATTGGCGAATATCAAGATGAAACTGAACGTAAACATGTTCTTTTGGGCATCTCGAATATTTGGACAACTCAGGTTCTTCTGCATCATATCCTGATCCAATCCCGTCATTACAATTGTGATCAGAGCTCCTGCGATAAATTGTTTGAAAAAGTTATTAGGGTCACTCCAGCCGCCTTCGAAGAAGAACATCTGTGAGTAGTCGCTATTCTTAACCATCGTAATCAGTCCACCTAAATCCGTTTCAAGGGCTTGGCCAATAGCGAAGATGGTGAAGATTACGGCAGTAAGTAAACTCAAGGTCTGTAAGGTGTCTGTCCAGACGATAGTATTGATTCCTCCTCTAAAAGTATATACCCAAATGAGTGCAATGGTTGTAAATACCGTTACACCAAAGGGAACGCCGAATGGGGCTAGCACAAATTGTTGAAGAACAATAGCGACCAGATAAAGTCTAAAAGAAGCACCAATTACGCGAGAGAGAAGGAAATAAGCAGCTCCGGTCTTATAGGAATTATTGCCAAAGCGTTGATCCAGATAGGTATAAATCGATGTGAGTCCTAAGCGGTAATATAAGGGCATTAACACCAGTGCAATGAAGGCATAGCCTACGAAGTAGCCAAATACCATCTGCATATAGGAAAAAGCCTGGTTTGCGCCTCCTGCACCTACAACTCCGGGGATGGAGATAAAAGTAACGCCAGACAAGGTAGCGCCAACCATCCCGAATGCAACCAGCATCCAGTTCGACTTACGGCCAGCCAGAAAGAAATTGTCATTTCCGGCATCTTTTCCAGTGAAATAAGAGATAGCTACCAGTACCAAAAAGTAACTGACAATGATCCCTATGATTAAAACTGGTGTTAGTTGTTGTATCATAATCACTTGTGCACGTGGCAGATATCCGCCGCTGCAAGGGGGATATTTTGGTTTTGGCAGGGCAAATATAGTAAAATATCGAAAAGAGGTTCTCCTAGGAGATAGGCTTAAAAGACAATTTGTACCGCTGAGTCACAACTGGATTTATCATAAATTGGAAGCTCACCAAGCCTTTTTCCTTCATTACCTGCCACATCCATGATATTCCTTACGTAATTGGCCTTTCCCATTGAGGAGTTTTCTCTTTAGCTAAAGGTAGCAAAGAAGGAGCTAAGCCACCAAGCTATTCGACATTAAATAAGCCAAGTCTAGATAACCTTCGTTTTTGTTTACTTTTGCCTGGAATGTATATCCTGAAAAATTTTATCGACATGCGCAACGCGATCTTCATAGCCTGTCTATTCCTACTGCAAGCTTGTGGTCAGGCGCCTAGTGCGGAACGAACGGAGGAAGTTCCCAGCTCTCTTTTTGCTGTAAAGGACACCATTTCAGAGGAGGATTTAATTGCAAAGTTGTCGGCTGCTATGAGCAGTGATACAAGCCTCATGGGGAAAGAGCGCAATGTGATCGTCAATTATCTGATTGATCAAAAGAAGGATATGGATGTTACGAATAGTGGTCTTTTCTATCGAATTGTCTCCCCCGGTGAGGGAGCGCCTTTGCAATGGGCCGATTACATCAAGGTACATTATCGCGGGTATTTCCTAGATGGTAAAGAGTTTGACTCTTCTTATAAAAGAGGCGAACCGATTTCCTTTTACATCGGCAATATGGTAGATGGTTGGAATGAAGGACTTCAGCTTTTATCTCCAGGAGCTAAGGCTACTTTTGTAGTGCCTTCCCATTTAGGTTATGCGGAATCGGGATTTACGACGGGACCTGATCAGTATTTGGTTCCTCCCCATACGATCATTGCCTTTGATGTAGAGGTTCTGGAAAAATTACCAGATCCCAACCAATAGTTGAACCCTCTTCAAGTCTACGCTAATGAAGCTTGCCTCCACTTATGACCATCAGGGTGTACAAATCTTCAAGTTTGGCTCCTGGCCATTTGGTCCGCCCAAGATGTTTTCACATTGCTTTTATGTAGATGGCTTGCTAATTGATACCGGGCACCGCAATATGCGGAAGGAGGTATTACAGGCTCTCGGTGGATTGAAAGTCGATCAAATCTTTATCACCCATCATCATGAGGACCATACCGGCAATATAGTAGAATTGCAGGCCCGCTTCGCTTGTCCAGTTTTAGCTTCAGCGAAATGCGTGGAATTGATGAAAGATCCTCCCCCAATTAGTTTTGCCCAATGGATGACCTGGGGCTCCAGACCTGCATTTTCAGGACTTAGCGAAACGATGGATCGCTTGAGTACTGCTAATTACAATTTTGAAGTATACCCGGTTCCTGGACATGCAGAAGATATGCTTTGCTTATACGAACGCGAGCAGGGCTGGCTGTTTTCGGCTGATCTTTGGGTGAGCGATCGAATTAGGTACTTTATGCGACCGGAGAGTGTACATCAACAGATTGAGTCTCTCAAAAGCGTCCTACAATTGGACTTTGAGCTGCTCTTCTGCAGTCACAATCCACAATTCAAGCATGGAAAGCAGCGATTGGCCAATAAGCTACAGTTCTTTGAAGATTTTTATGGGAAAGTGTCGAGTCACTACCATCAAGGATTGAAGCCCAGGCAAATTATGAAGGAGCTTGGGCTGAAAGAGAACTGGAATATTCGGCTGACTTCCGGTGGAGAACTGTCTACTTTGAATATGATTAAAGCCGTTATTCGGGATGAGCAACTTCTGGCTCCTGCTTGAAAATAAAGGGCAATAGGATACAAAGCCCTATCATGATGGAAACATCAGCGAAGTTGAAAATACCCGTTCGAAGGTCGCCGATTCCCATATTCATGAAATCAACCACCCTTCCATACAGTAAACGGTCATAGATGTTACTCACGCCCCCGCCAATGATAAAACTGAAAGCAATAATCTGCCAGTGAGACAGTTGTTTGGAAAAGAAGGTATAGCCCAATAAACCAACGAGCATGACTACGGGTAAGAAGTGTAGCAGGAAAGCTTGAAAGCCCTCAGACCATTCCGCTCCCCAACTTAGAAAGGCTCCCTCATTTTCGGCATAAGAGAGGCGGAAGAAATCTCCCAAAAGCGGTTGCACTGTACCTGGAACTAATTCTTCTGCTGCTACCTGTTTTGTCACTTGGTCACAGCCAGCATTCAAAAAGACAATAATCAGCACTATCAATATCCGAGTAGTCAAGTTGTTAAACATAGCTTTAATGGTATAAATGAATTCCTTATCTTGATCGCTGAAAGATTGGGATTTCAGCCAATTGAGGGCTGTTGGCCACAATCAAATATACAGGGATGCGCGATGCATTACAAATTATGAAAAAGCTAATTTGAACTTAGCCCAAATGGTGGACGGACTGGTATTTCCAAACAAACAGAACATGAAACCATTGATCCAACGAATTTTAGTTGTACTCCTTTTTTCTCTATTTCAATTAAGTATTCTTTCCGGAGCCGATCTTCTTGTACGAACCGCGACAAGTGCTGATTTGGCCAAAGTAGGCAAAACGGTTGAGCGACTTTCTCCAATTGATGGAGGTGGAAAGTTCTTTATGGACAAAACAGAGGGTTTTGTTATTGATCTTCCCCCTTCGATTTTGCCAGCAGGAGCTAGCATGGTTGACATCAAAGCTGGTGGCGATTCTGTTAGATTAAACAGTTTGTCTCCTTATTATATTGCTAATCTTCCCATCGGGGAGCCCGATATCAAGATGCAATTGTTGGATGCGCAAGGAAACCCATTGAAATTTCAATCTGGTGCTTCAAGTACCATTGGTCTTAAAACGATCAGTCGAACCCCTTTGTTCAAGAATGATGCCGTCGCTTTTGGAATTCTCATGATCTTGTTGGCTTTGGTGTTTTGGACGGAAAGGTTGCCCTCCTTTAAAGGTTTCTATCGATATGTTCCAGCTCTACTATTATGTTACTTTTTACCTTCCATATTTAATTCTTTAGGGATCATATCAGGAGCATACTCCAATCTATATTTCGTGTCTTCCCGATATTTACTGCCTGCTAGTTTGATTTTACTTACGATCAGCATCGATTTCAAAGGTATAATCAATCTAGGACCCAAATCGGTGATCATGTTTTTGGCTGCCACCTTGGGTATTGTGCTAGGAGGTCCCGTTGCACTTTTGGTTACTTCCTACATCGCTCCAGATATTGTTTCTGCTAGTCCAGACGATTTATGGAGAGGTCTTTCCACTATTGCTGGAAGTTGGATCGGTGGGGGAGCGAATCAGACGGCTATGAAAGAGATCTTTGATGTGGATGATAATTTGTTTGCTTCTATGATCGTGGTAGATGTTGTGGTAGCGAATATCTGGATGGGCTTTCTCCTCTATGGAGCTAGTATTAGCAAGCGAGTAGATAAATGGTTGAAGGCAGATAGTTCTGCCATTGATGACTTGAGAAAGCGAGTAGAAGATTACCAAGCTAGTGTAGCGAAGATACCGATGACAACCGATCTCTTTATTATGTTGGGAGTAGCTTTCGGTGGAGTGGCCTTGGCGCACTGGGGAGCGGATGTGATCGGCCCTTGGATGCGCAGCCATTATGAGACTTTACAGGCATATGGCCTAGACTCCTTAGCCTCTGGGTTCTTCTGGTTGATTGTGATTGCTACGACGCTTGGCTTACTAATGTCCTTCAGTAAGGCGAGAAAGTTGGAGGGGGTAGGAGCTTCGAAGTGGGGTAGCGTCTTTATCTACATACTAGTCGCGACGATCGGTATGAAGATGGACTTGGGAGAAGTTTACAAAAACTTAGGATTATTCGCTATCGGTATCATTTGGATGCTCATCCATGTCAGTGTGTTGCTATTGACCGCTAAGCTCATTCGCGCACCTTTCTTCTTTGTGGCGGTGGGTAGCCAAGCCAATGTAGGAGGAGCAGCTTCCGCACCTGTGGTGGCTTCAGCCTTTAGTCCTGCCTTAGCGCCAGTAGGTGCCTTGATGGCGGTCTTGGGATATGCCCTGGGTACTTATGGAGCCTTGATCTGCGCCTTCTTAATGAGAAGTGCTGTAGGGGCCTAGCAAGCTGAATCAGAATAAAGAATTATAGACATACTTACTACTTGATCTTTCCGATCAAGTAGTACCCTTTTCGCGAAGTTTATAAACTGTCTTGACGAGTCCTAATCCCACTAGAATTAGGATGAACAAGGCTGGGAATCCACCCAGTACGCAGAGTAGGCGGATGCCGTCGACCCCTGCCGAGGTGATCATCACCCATGCAATCAAGCCCACTAGACTTCCCCAAACAATCTTCATGGAAATCGGAGCTTCCGGATTTTCTGGACTTATTCCTGTGGTACTAATGGCACTCATGGCAGAAATATTGGAATCGGCTGCGGTGACGTAGGAGATAAATATCATAATTAAAGCCAAGATAGAAATCCAGTAGCCATAGGGTAGATCTCCTAATATCATGAACATGATATTCTCCTCGCCCTGCTCGCTTAGTACCGTAAACAGCTTGCCCTCGCTCGAAATGTCTAATCCTAAGGAAGCGCCACTAAATATTGTCATCCAAGCACAGGTGAAAATGGCTGGGAAGATCAGATTGTAATTGATGAAGTCTCGGATCGTATAGCCTACTGACAGACGACCTAAAAATAGCGCGGCAATGGGTGCCCAAGCAAACCAGTTGGCAAAGTAGAAAACCGTCCAATTATTCATCCAGCCTTCATCTATGTTCGAGGAGATATTAGTGCTCCGACTAGGGAAGTGATAGACATAATCTACGAAACCATTTTTCCCAAACTCCAACATAGCGCTCGTAGGTCCAAGCAGAAACAGCACACCGGCTAGTCCAAAAAATGCTCGTGTGTTCCAATCCGATAATAGGCTTATTCCCTTCTTAAGGCCACTAATGGTTGAAACTATATAGGTAGTCACCAAGGCCACTCCAATCAAACCCAAGATGATATCAGATTGCTGTACTCCCATGGTATTTTCCAAACCGCCCATCAGAGCAAAAATTCCAGTGCCCAAGGAGGCTGCCATCCCTGAGATTAAGGCGACTAGACAAATGATATCGAGCACAGTGCCGGCCTTGGAGTGTGTCCAGGGACCAAAGATTGGGTAGAGCAAAGAACTGATTCTAAAGGACTGCCTGAGATTATAATACACCAAGGCAAATAAGAGCCCCGCTACTGTGTAGATGCCATAAGGAGTAAAGGACCAGTGCATGAACATGGTAGCCATAGCAAAATTCGCAGCGGGCGTGCTGTTGGATGCTAAATCCAAGCCAGCGGGAGGCTGATGCAAATGGTACAAGGGTTCTGCCATGCCCCAAAAGAAGATCCCGGTCGCTACGGTTGTGCAAAGGGCTATGGCAAACCACTTCCATCGCGTTAATATCGGTTGGGCGGCAGCTCCTCCGATCCTAATTTTTCCAGCCGGTGACAAATAGATAGAGGCCAAGACGATCAAGAATAGAAAAGCGGTCCACGTAAATAGCCAGCCGAAGTGCTGTAGGATCCACTCATTGGTTTGATTACAGAAAGCCAGAAAGCTTTCATTATCGTACAGACTATAAGTGATTACGGCTAATAGAAAGATGAGGGTTGGGTAAAAGATCGTATTGTTGATTGACAGTGCGGACGTCTTTGCTTTCATGTCTCCGATTTTAGATCATCACTTCAGGGTTGGAGACGGGCTTTATTTTTTTGAATTGATAGAAAATGGATCGATCTATATTGGTCCAGCTCGCCGTGCGCACACCTATTTGTTTGAGGGCTCGTTGCGCCCAAGTATTACAGGTATTAAAGGCATGGTATTTCCCCACCGCTTCGTAGAATTGATCATTACTTGTGTAGCCCCTGTCAGAGATCAGCTTTACTTGCTTGGCCTCGTCAAGAGCAAAGGATTGGTGAATAAACCCACACAAGTTAACATACTTGTCCTTGGAAACCCGGGTATGGAGGATATTTGTTGTAGGAAGTTCTGTATAAGCATCAATGTGCATTACAGCCGGAGTAGGCAAGAATAAAGTCCGGAAGGCCAAACCAACCGTTAATTCATTCCATTCTGCAATATCTAAATAGATGGACTTATCCCCCCAGCCAAACCCCAAATAGGTGTCAGGACCTTTGGCTTCAAATAGTTCTGGAAGAATAATCGGGCTCCAATCGAAGGCTTTGTTCTTGGCTTGGATGATAAAAGTAGCATGCATGCCATTGGTGTGAATGTAAAGATCAATACCGTTCTCTTCCGGTTGGAAGCCTGGATTAGTAGGAATGAAGGTACCCAATAGCAGCACTAGTCCGTAAGCGAGCAGGAGGGATAGTAGTATCAATAGGAGCGAAGCAATCCAGTATAGAATACTGATAAACACCATTAATTGGATTTGGGTGGAAAATGGAAAAGCAGCTGCCTAGAATACACGGCAAGGTCTTTAAGAAGGTTGATTAACCGGCGTAGGACTAATCATCTCTTCTAGCACTGGAGCCGTTTTGATTTTATCTAATTGATAAAATATGCCTTTTTCTAAAGGAGACCACAATGCCGTTCTAACTCCAATTCGCTTAAGTCCTTTATTTACCCAGTAGTTACAAGTATGGAAAGCATGATATACTCCATGGGCCTGATAGAAATTATCATCTGGGGTGTAGCCAACATCCGGAATCAAGTCGAGATTTTGATTCGAATCTAAACGGAAGGCATTGTAAATAAAACTACTAAGATGAACGTAGCTGCTAGGTGAAATAGTGATTTTTTCTACTCGTAAAGTGTCATGGGGTAGGGTTTCATAGCCCGTAACATGCATAATAGTGGGAGTAGGATAGAGCATGGCTTTTGCTGCAATCCTCAAAGGTAGATTGTCCCAGGTTTCTAATTCGAGGTAAAAGCCTGGATCACCCCATCCAATACCAAGGTATGGGTACTCTGTGAGCGGTTTGGCATAGGGACTACCATCTATAATTTTGGTCCAGTCAAATAACTGATTCTGGGTAGGAACGATGTAATCGACATGCATGCCATTAGTACTGACGAAAATATCAATGCCATTCTTAGCGGGCTTGAATTTTCTATTAACTGGAATGAGGGTGCCGATGGGTATTAAGAGAAGATAGGTGACTACGATGAGTATGACAAGTAAGATCAAACCTCCAATGGTACTGAGCAAAATCATGGCAGTAGTAGCTTTTGTCTTCGAAATTCGCAGAAAGGTAAGGGGAATAGATTAATGTAAGGTGAACTGATTACTATTATTTCTTTAATTTTTATGGAAGGCGCCGGTCGGCATCGCTAAGATTTTCAAGACGATCTAAGGCCTTGAGGTGGCCAAACCGTATTTGAGGAAGGGGAGATAAGCTAGGAAACCGCACAACCGAAAGAGAAGCCCTTCGGTTGTACGGCTTGATGTTTACCTTAGATCTTTGGCTTTATCCACCAGATCGATGAATTCCCAACGATAGTTATGAGGGTCATAACTATTAGCATTAATAGCCCACTGAACCAGATGATCATAATTCAGAATACCCTTATATTCTGATTCCCCTAGTATAAGGGCAAAACCAGCCGCCGCCGTGGCAAAACGCATATTCTCAGAAGCCATAGTGAAGAGGACTTCACGATCGGGAATCTCTAACTGCAAAGGAATGCTAGTTGAACTAGTAGGTTCCTTGTAGCGAAAATCGATAGTGGTTACGGGACCTCTTCCACTTCCGCCTGCAGGAATTAACTCGTACAAGGCCGTAATGGTTTGATTGGCTCCAATTTCCCCGGCATCCTTGCTGTCATCTTCGAAATCGCTTTCTTCTAGCAGCCGATTTTCATAGCCTATCAGGCGATAAGCCCGGACTTGCTCAGGGTTGAAATCAATCTGGATTTTCACATCTTTAGCGACGGTATAAAACTTCTTGAACTCATGAATGAACACCTTTTTAGCCTGTTCAATATTGTCGAGGTATTCATAATTGCCGTTACCATTATTGGCAATCTGTTCCATTTTTCCATCTTGGAGATTGCCCGTTCCTACACCAAGAATAGTTAAAAATACACCGGATTCTCTTTTTTCTTCAATGAGTTCTACTAGTTCACCTTGATTAGATATTCCGACATTGAAATCACCATCGGAGCCCAAAATTACCCGATTGTTGCCACCGGGTATGAAGGCCTCCTCCGCTAGTTCGTAGGCTGTGATGATTCCTTGGGCACCAGCTGTACTTCCTCCTGCATCTAAGCCGTTTATTGCCGATTTTATGATGTCCTTGAAACGTCCACTTGTTGGTTCGAGTAGCACGCCGGCCTTTCCCGCGTAAGTGACAATGGCCAATTTATCATCTTCATCCATCTCGTCTACGAAGAGCTTAAAACTCTCCTTTAGAAGATCTAGTTTTCCTGGCTGCTTCATGGAGCCTGATACATCAATAAGCAAAACGAAATTACTAGCGGGTAATTGATGATCGGGAATATCTTTTCCTCGAATCCCAATTCGTAGCAGTTTATGCCCGGGAGTCCAGGGACAGGCACTTACTTCTCCATTAAGACTTATAGGAGCATTCCCGTTTTGTGGGTAATCGTAAGGGAAGTAATTAATGAATTCTTCGGTTCGGATAGCAGCCTTAGGGGGTAAGGTATTACTGGTCAGAAACCGGCGCGTATTGCTGTAGGAGGCACCGTCTGCATCAATAGAGAAGGTGGATACCGGCTCGTCTAGTGTGATGATGAAAGGGTTTTCTTCGACTTCATTATAACCTTCTCCTTTCCATTCATCTGGCGCAAAGCCCCCGCTTCCTCCAAAATTGGCAAGATCAGCAGAGGTAGTCGGTGAAAGATTGACATCCTCCGACTGTGGATCTGAGCAAAAGGTAAAGAGAAGAGCAGCGACGGATAGCACAAGTAGGTGTTTAGTTTTCATGACCGATATTGTTTTTCTGTTTAAGAATGTTCGTGTGTATTGCTTCAGTGGTCAATGGGAGATAAAGTTGATCTAAAAAGGATATTTAACTACAAGTCCTTGGTACTATTAAGGTTAGACTACTTGCACCGATGATTTGGTTGGGGTAGATGGTACATTTTGGGAAGGGGACAGATGCGATTATCAGTACCTTTGCCCTCCCTTATACTTATTCTCAACGTAAATAGAGTTGCTTAATGGATGGATATGAAATCTTATAACTTTAGGCTTATGGCGCTAAATTTTATAGTATTTTGGGGAAAAGCCAACTATGAAAATCGTCTTGCCTAAACGTATCCAACAGTTGGGGCCAGGTCTTATCACTGCTGCTCTGATTTTTGGTCCTGGTAGCCTAACGGTAGGGACCAAGTTAGGGGCTGGATTTGGGTATAAGTTGTTGTGGGTGATTCCAGTATTGATTGTGTTGATGATAGCTTATACAGGCATGGCAGCAAGGATTGGCATCGCCTTGACTCATTCCCCCATGGATCACATACGCAAGCGGTATGGTCGATTTACAGCAGTAGTGCTGGGCTTAGGGATGTTGGGCATAACGGGGGCTTTTCAAGCCGGTAACTCAATAGGAGCAGGTTTGGCTTTTGGAGAGTTGACCAGCACGTCCACCAGTATATGGGTAATCTTCTTCGCAATTGCCGCCATTTCATTGCTTTTTTTCCGCTCCTTCTATCAGATTTTAGAGAAAATCATGATTGCTTTGGTGCTCCTGATGCTCGCCTCCTTTTTCCTCACCTTGTTACTGAGTCAACCGAATCTATCTTCCTTGCTAAAAGGTTTTATCCCAAGTCTACCCAACGGTAGTGAGTTGCTAACCATTGCCTTGGTGGCTTCTAGCTTTTCCACCGTTGCTGCCTTCTATCAAGCTTATTTGGTACAGGAGAAAGGATGGAGGGAATCCGATTATCAAACAGCCCTCAGAGAAAGTAGAAATGGGATTTTCATTTTGGGGTTATTGAGCAGTATGATTATCATCGTGGCGGCAGCTATATTACAGCGAGAGAACATTGAGGTCAATGCTGCTTCCGATTTGGGGTTGGCTTTGGAGCCACTTTTTGGACGATACGCCACGGTAGCTTTTATGGTTGGTTTCTTTGCTGCTTCTTTTTCTTCTTTAATTGGAAATGCCACGATAGGAGGAGCGTTATTGGCAGATGCCTTGGGTATGGGGCGATCGCTTAGTTCTTGGCCAGTTCGGCTATGCATCATTGGAGTGATACTCTTCGGTTCCACCATTGCCCTTCTCTACGGGGGACTACCTTTGCAACTCATCATCTTTGCACAGGCACTAACGATCATTATTGCTCCGGCGGCAGCTGTATTTATCTTGCTCATGGCGAATGATAGGAGTATCATGGGGAAGCATACCGCAGGCTTAAGGCGCAACGTCATTCCCATTGCTGGTTTAGTGATTCTTTTGTCTCTAGCCATCTATAATATAAAATCCATATTCTTCTAAGAAGCCATTTTAGACTATGAAAACAACAGCCGAATTAATGGATCGCCTTACTGTTCCTGCCCCATCCTTGCTTGAAGATATCACAAAGATTCAGGGAGATTTGCTGATTTTGGGTGTCGGTGGGAAAATGGGACCTAGCCTGGCGATCTTGGCTAAAAGGGCCTTCTTGCAGCGAGGATTGGCCAACCGAGTAATTGGAGTTTCCCGTTTTTCTGATCCATTGAAACAGCAAGAACTGCAAGAAGCTGGCGTAGAAACCATTCGCGGTGATCTTTTGGATGATGGTTTTGTCCAGTCCTTACCTTCCATTCCCAATGTGATTTTCATGGCTGGCCAGAAATTTGGTACTATAGGTCAAGAACCGCTCACTTGGGCTATGAATACCTATCTACCAGGTCGAGTAGCCGAAAAATTTAGAGCTTCTAGAATTGTAGTTTTTTCTACCGGCAATGTATACCCGTTCACAGCAGTGACTGGTGCTGGTGCGGCCGAGGAGACGCCCATAGGACCAGTAGGAGAGTATGCGCAATCTTGCTTAGGGCGAGAGCGCATGTTCCAATACTTTGCTAAACAATATGATACTCCCATTTTAATTTTTCGACTGAACTATGCTCTTGACCTTCGGTATGGTGTTTTGAATGATATCGCTCGCAAGGTATGGCGGGAGGAGCCGATTAATTTGGACATGGGCTATGTGAATGTGATCTGGCAAGGAGATGCTAATGCCTATGCGATTCGATCCTTACTACTTTGCCAATCACCTACTAGAGTACTCAATGTGACAGGCCCAGAAAAGTTGAGCCTGAGGGACTTGGCTACAACCTTTGGCAAGCGCTTGCAAAAACAGGTCCATTTTGAAGGCGAAGCCAGTTCTACTGCTCTACTGAGTGATGCGAGTCAGTGCTTTCAAGACATGGGAAGACCTTCTGTGAGTGCCGATCAACTAATTGATTGGACCGTAGAATGGATTCAGAGCGGGGGAGAAGCCTTGAATAAACCGACGAAATTCCAAGTGAGGGACGGTAAATTTTAAATCTTTTCATAGCGAAATGCACGAGATGCTGACTTTAGAAAAACGAGCGTTGCTGCTCCAAGGGACGGTAATTCCAGCACATCCATTGGCTTTAAACCAGAATCGGACTTTGGATGAATTTCACCAGCGATTGCTGACTCGTTATTACCTCGCCGCAGGGGTAGGGGGATTAGCAGTTGGGGTCCATACTACCCAATTTGCGATTCGCGATCCTGCGATTGATCTCTTTGAACGAGTGCTAGCCTTGGCAGCCGAAGAGGTAGAGCGAGCGGAGCTGAAGCGCCCGATGCTCAAGATCGCAGGAGTAACGGGGGCAACAAATCAAGCTTGTCAGGAAGCAGAACTGGCAAAGGGAATGGGCTATGACTTAGTTTTGCTCAGTTCGAATGGATTAGGAGATTGGTCCGAAGAAGCCCTTTTAGAACGTGCGAAAGCCGTGGGAGAGATAATACCCATTTTTGGCTTTTACCTGCAGCCAGCGGTGGGCGGAAGGGTGCTATCTCGAAGTTTCTGGGCGGCTTTTGCTGAGCTGGAGCAAGTCCTGGCCATCAAGATCGCTCCTTTTAACCGATATCAAACCCTAGATGTAGTGCAAGCGGTATGTGCTTCTAGTCGCCATGCTGAGATCGCCCTGTACACTGGGAATGATGATAACATCGTGCTCGATCTACTCAGTACTTTCGAGTTTGAAACTGCACAAGGGAAGGTCAGAAAAGACATTGTGGGTGGTTTACTCGGGCATTGGGCGGTATGGACCCGGCAAGCTGTGCTGCTGCTAGATCGGATTCACGCACAAAAGCGTGGCGGCAAGCCGATGTCTGACCAATGGTTAACCGAGGCGCTTCAAGTTACTGACGCAAATGCTGCTTTTTTTGATGCTGCTAATCAATTCAAAGGATGTATTGCAGGGTTGCACGAGGTTTTACGGCGGCAAGGTTTAATGCAAGGTCTATGGTGTCTTGATCCTGACGAAGGCCTTTCTTCCGGGCAAAAAGAAGAGGTAGACCGCGTGTATAAAGCTTATCCTCATCTGCATGATGATGCTTTTGTGCAACACTTCTTACAAAGCCATTAGATGTGTACTTAGCCAAAAGCCGGTCCAGCAATGGCGTATGGCTTTAAACTTTGGCGAGCAAAATATTGCTCCCCGCAGCACATTCGCGCAAAGGATCGCTGAATGGTAAACCCCATGGTTCTAAGCGTTTCCACCCAATGCTTTTTATTGGTGGGAGCATCGATAATCAAGGGACGATTTGAGGCGGTACGGCATGCTGCTGCAAGAAGCGCTATCGCAATCTCTTCATTATCAGCTACTAATGGGCCAATCTGGTGGAATTGACTCCCGGCTCTCCCTAAACAATATCCAATGATTGTTTCATCCTGTACAGCTTTGAAGGCGGAAGCAGGCGCTCTATGGAAGAAATCCAGTAGCAAAAGGTTTCGATCGAATTGTAGATGACGCTTGTCATAGCTGCTGAGTAAGGGCAAGTCTTCCTGCTTAATATTTTGGATCTCAAAGTAGGTAGGTTGGGGCAATAGGGTAGGAATCTTACCCTCCATTCGAACTACCTCCCCTGCTACCTGGAAGCCAAGTGAATGGTAAAGCGGTTGCCCCATGGCAGTAGCATCTAGCATTATTGGGCCTTTGCGTCGGGCATAAGTAAGTGCAGCTTGTAGTAGATGGGTTCCAATACCTTTTCCTCTATGCGCTGGGGCAACCAATACCATTCCGATCCAATAGAAAGCCGCTTGATAATTAATAGTGATAGTGGTGCCAACCGATTCCCCGTCGAAGGTGGCGACGAAAGCTCCGCCTGAGCTTTGCTGCAACAATAAATTCCAGTCTGCTTCTACCTGATTCCAATTGGCCCAAGATTTAAGCTGCATACCTAGTGGGATATGCTGAGGCTCAAAAGGAATGAGACTAATTGGATTTTCCATATTCGTAATTATCTAGGATGAATCTTGTACTGAAGCTTTTCAGTTATTGAAAAAATCACATAAATGATGAGATTTTGATGCAAAAGATAATGGGAAACGGCTATTCTTTGCAAAAATATCAATCCAGCGATCGCTTTGGTCGCAAAATTTTGAAGATTATCACTCAGATCAGTTTTTATTAGAAGAAATCTAAAAATTTATTTTTTTCTTTAAAAAATTTGCATTGAAATGGGGCTTCCTTTAATTTTGCTTCTGTAAGTTCATTGATACATTAGAGAATTAATAAAGAATCTAACTAAAACTTAAATGATTCGTAATTTAAGTGCAGTTGTTTTAAGATTCGTTATTCAATTTCTTACATCTTAATTAATACTGTGAGGTGGTGAAACAGGCAGCCACACCCTCTTGTCTCGGGGGCGGAGAATTTGGGACAAACTTTTAGGATGCCGACTAGCAGGTGTGAACCTGCATCTGATAGTCGGTCTGCTGGAAGCTAACTACTCCGTGGAGGTTCGAATCCTTCCCTCACAGCTTTGTAATGTATAATTGAAAATGGATGGTTAATAATTGGTGGCTTAAAGGAGCTTCCATTGTTCGTTCAACATTATACATGCTCCACTAAAATGATAAGCTTGCATCGATTCGACAGAAGTTAACTACTTCGTAAAGGTTCGAAATTTCCGTCGCGGCGCTTACTGGAAAAGGCCTTGCTACTATGGTGGCAAGGCCTTTTTACTTTTCCTCCTAATACTTTAAGCTTCTTAGGTAAGCGATACTTTTAGGAATCTGATCCACCACTCTACTACTTTCATCTTCGATGAAGTAGTGGGCGATTCCGATTCTGCGCCCTTCTTTTAAGAGGCCAGCCATGTCGATTTCTCCGGTACCCAATGGCACATTGTTTTCGACATTTGTTCCGCCGGTAAGATCTTTCTTTGTGCTAGGATCCATGTCCTTGAGGTGCAGTAAGCGCCAGCGTTTGCCATATTTCTTCAGCAAGGCTACCGGGTCTCCACCACCGAATTGCGCCCAGAATACGTCCATTTCAAAATATACATCTTTGGGGTTTGTATTCTCAAAAATGTAATCCAGTAAGGTTCCATCTCCATAGGGTTGAAACTCATAACCATGAGGATGATAGCAGAAAGTCAGACCATTTTCTCGTAAAACCTTGCCGGCCTTGTTGAAGACCGTTACGGCTTTCTTAGCATCCTCAAGGGTGAAATTGCCGCGCTCAGCATGGGGAACCCAGGCGCACATAACGAACTTTGACCCCAGCTTCTTAGCCGTCTCAGCTACGGCCTGTGGATCTTCATCTAATTCTTTAAAGCTAGCTCCAGTAGATGGGATACTGATTCCTCTGGCATCGCATAGCTTTTTGTATTCTTCGGGTGGAAGCCTTCCTGAACCACCTTCAATTTCAGTGATACCCATCGCCTGAATTCTATCCAAGGTGCCCGGAATATCTTTAGGAAAGTAGTTGCGGAAGGAGTAAGCTTGTACTCCTATGGGGGCTATGAAGACTGGATCTCCGGCTTTACCTACGGAGGCGGTAGATTTACAAGCGGAAAGCGCCAGGCTGAGGCCCATGATGACCAGGCCTCCTAATAGTTGGTTCTTCATGTTTTGTATTTTACTAGGTTACTATTGAGACTCTTTATCAATTGTCATATTACAGAGTACTGAGGATCAAATCGTTGATTGGGGTAGGTTGTTTGGTGCAGAGGTGGATAACTCTAAGCTATAGAAAAAGTAAAGTAAGAACTATGATCTAGCAGGAAAACTCAGCTGGAAAATACTTCCTTTATCTTCTTCCGATTGGAGAATGGAGATATCTCCATTAATTCTTTTTGCCATTTTCATAGCAATATTCAACCCAAGACCGGCTCCTCCATATTTGTCCCGACCATTGAGGCGCTTAAACATGCCAAATACTTGCTCATGATACTCAGGAGCGATACCAATTCCGTTGTCTTGGAATTCAAAGTAATGACTATCTGTTTTTTGATAATATTTTACGCTGATTTCAGGGGTAGTGCTCTGGTTGAATTTCACGGCATTGCTGATCAACTCCTTGAAAATAGCTTCTAAAGCAGGAAGGTAGCTATGGAGGATCGGTAAATCCTTAGTGGAATATTTGATTTCTTTATCAGGGTTTTTCCCCTGAACTTCTCTAACTATATTTTCAGACATTTGCGCAATATTGATGTTTTCGGCAAGTGTCATTCCCTGTGGTACTGTATTTTGAAAAGCCGAAACAGCAGATAAAGTTTCATAGAGTTGTTTTCCACTTCGTTCAATGAAGCCTAAATACTCTTTAGCTTCTTGGCCTTGCATGCCCTTTTTCTTTAGTAAAGTGCTAAATCCAACTAGACTCCGAATGGGTTCTTTCAGGTCATGGGATAGAATTCGGTTAAATTCATCGAGCTCTTGATTAGTGTTTATCAGTTGAGTATTAGCATGTTCTAGTTTTAAAGTTTGATGGCTAACTTCTTCCCTCAATTTCCTGTTGAATCTTCGCTTTTGATAAAAGGCTCCAAAAAGAACCAGGATCCCTAAACCAAAGAGGGCGGTTAGCGCATACAGCAGTCTATTTTGACTGATTTTTTGATCTACTTGAATAGCTAAGATTCGGTTTTCATTTTCTTTTTTCTCGCTTTCATGCTCTAGTTTTAAATAGGCAGTAGTTTGTCCCTTTTTCTTTTTATAAATCCTGGTCTGAATGGAATTGGTCTGTAATAGGCAATCATAGGCCTTTGTATATTGGCCACTTTTTTTATATAGCGCATGTGCCTGTGAATACAGATCCAGAGACCTATCCAAATCCGAAGTATCGTGCTGTTCAATCATTGATTCATAAATAGCCAATGCTTCAGCATACTTACCCTCACTAGATAAAATCTGGGCTTTAACTAAAGCGCTTTTTCTGATATTGATCGGGTCTTGATTCTTATGTGCTAGCGCATTTGCTTCTTCATATAATTCCCAAGCCAGTTGATGATTTTTGGTTTCTAAAGCTATTTCTCCCTTCAGGAGCAAAAAATCTGGTTTTAGGATCATGATCTGTTCTTCCTCCAAGAAGACCAATGTGGAGTCAAGCAATTCGAGTGCCTTTTCGGGTTGCTTAGCTCTAAAATATATATCACTCAATTCTAGATTGACCAATGATCGGGTACCTGCCGAGATATTTGAATCATCAAAGGAAAGTATTCTATTGAAGTAGTTAATAGCATCATCGAAATCCTCCTCATCACTGAGCAACTGCCCTAAGGAGTACAATCCCTGAACAAGGATAGAAGTATCCCGTTGTTGTTCCCCCCGATCAATTATTTTATAATAAATTTTCTGTGCGGATGCTAGATCTCCGAGGGCCATGAGGGTAAATCCTTTCATGTAGGTGAAAGTGTTTTTGAGCCGTTGCGGAATCTCTTCTATCTCGAGGAAGTGTTCGTTTGCCTTAATGATTTGGAATGCAACCAAGGCTTCGTCTTTGGCATGCGCATAATAGATTTCCTGGATTGCATAATCAAAAAGGCTGGAATCAGGAAGAGGGATGTTTTGTTGTAGTATATACTCGCAGTTATCAAAATACATATCCACACTATCTGTATCCAAATAGAGATACCTTTCAATTGAGTCTACGTATTCTTGGAATCTGTCTAGATTTATGGTGTTTTCTAAAAGACTATCATTGGGAAAGGAATCATCCTGTGCCATCAAACCATGACTGGAGATGATCATGTAAAGGCAAAGGCTTAATAGTGTTCTCATGCTGAAGATTAAAACAAAGGATAATTACCGCTATCCTACAAAATAAGTAGAAATGAGGGTTGAGAAAAATTTCCTTAAGGTCCAGTACTACGTTTGCCACCCCGTCAAAATCTAAAGAAAAGATTTATGCTTGGGAGCGGCTAAAAACACAAAAGCCGACTAACATTACTGTTAATCGGCTTTTGCCTCATAGATCTTTCTTTTTTTGGTGTAGTAGTTATTTCAGGTAAAGGGTTTTAAGACTAAGACATGTTTTGAATAGTAAGTATGGAATTTGGCAGCCATACTTGTGCGATCGGTTAAATACTGCCTTTACCTTATTAGTAAGATCTTAGTACTGCACCGCCTCTGCTCTGAGCGTTGTTGCTCGCTGTAACAGTACTTGCTCCAAAAGCATCTCCATTTACGGCATCGTTCTGAATGAACTTACATCCGTTCATGATAGAATTGCTTTCTCCGCGTCCTTCTCTTAGGTTGTATACGATGGCACCGCTTAGGATAGAAGCGTTAGCTGTGAAAACACAGTTTGTGATGGCAG
The DNA here is from genome assembly GCA_913057785.1 of uncultured Lewinella sp. Taxonomy (GTDB): domain Bacteria; phylum Bacteroidota; class Bacteroidia; order Chitinophagales; family Saprospiraceae; genus DT-111. The sequence continues at coordinate 59,764 of CAJXPD010000020.1, forward strand.
CTACTGCTTTACCATTTGCCCCTTTGTTAAGGATCGCTGCACCGTAAGTAGAACGATTCTTTTCGAAGTGGCAGTTGCGGATGATAGGAGCGGATTGGCCATTTTGGCCCATGTTGAAGATTGCGCCACCGTCAAAGTCAGCTTTGTTGGCGATAAAATTGCAGTTAGCAATGATAGGGTTGTAGGTACCGCCGTTGGTAGCGAAATTATAAATCGCAGCGCCTTCGCGTGCATAGTTGTTTTTGAAAGTACAGTTCTTAACTGTAGGAGAAGCTTGCTTGTTGAACATCGCTGCTCCAGAGAAGCTCAAGTCACCAGAAACTCCAAAACCGTTAGCTACACCACTTTTGATTTCAAATCCGTCGATTACTGCGCTCTTGCTAACGTTTTCTGCATATACTATGGTGAAAGAGTTGTCATCAAGTGAAGAAGTCCCAATTTCTCCGCTTAAGATGCTTTTGTTTCTGTTGATGTTACGCTGATTCAATTGAGTTTCGTTTCCTGCAAATCCACCGTAGATAGCTACTCCTTCTTTCATTTGGAAGGAAGCTTTGCGATCGTTGTTCTGTGTTGGAGTGTATGTTCCTCTAGCAACCCAGATTTGGTCTCCTGCAACAGCAGCTTTCAAAGCTTGCTGCAAGTCACCAAAAGCTTGGCTCCAAGAAGTGCCATTACCAGTAGCTCCAGCGTTAACGAAGATCGTCTTTGCATCTAGTAGCAGTACAGTCATCAAACATGCGGAAAGTAGTAAACCCTTTTTCACCTTAATACCTTTT
>CAJXPD010000021.1 GCA_913057785.1 uncultured Lewinella sp.
GCCATAGAGAATGCAATACTGTCCACCCTAAAGCGGTAGCCCAGGGAGCGGATAGTTGTTCAGTCAGGTGCATCATTTATCTTCTTTTTCTTTAGCTTCAATGAGCGCTTTAATAGCTTCCAATTCCTCTTTTGAGGTTTGATGATTACCTAAGGCTTGCATCACCAATTTTACAGCAGAGCCCCTAAAAGCAGTGTCTACAAATTTGTCCAGCAAATTCCGCTGTGCTTCTCGCTCTGTTAGGGCGGCTTCATAAATATGGGTTCTGGTTTCTGTATTTCGAGATGCTAAACCTTTCTCTGCCATGATTTGCATCAGTTTCAAGGTAGTGGTGTACCCAACCTCCCTTTCCAGATTCAATTGCTCATTCACATACCGAACCGTGGAGGGGCCATTTTCCCACAAAACTTGTAAAATCGCCAGTTCCGAATCCGTTGGCCTTGGTAATGATTTCATCTCATTAAGTTTAGATACGATGCTGTTTAAAAATATCTCACTGGCCAAAATGACGCTATTTTTGACTCAGCAGACATTCTGTAACAACCTCTACGAACAACTTCGTACTACAAACATATACGAAAGTGTTCGTAAAAGCAAGTTTTATCTACGAAAGTGTTCGTAAATACTACGAGTAGCTCCCACCAAATCGAATGCTAGTCCTTCGCAATAGTTAAGGTGATCCGACCGTTGATCGTGCAGGAACCCCTTGCTAGACAAACATGCAAGCTAAATTTCAGCTCGTACTTAGTATCTTTGGACCAAATTTGTAACAAATAACAAAAGACCAATGCGATCCATCATCCAATTAGCCTTAGTCTTAAGCATCTCTCTCATCTTTTCTTGCGGTGGTGATGCGCCTAGCAGCACTTCTCAAACGGAATCAACGCAGGCGTCAGACACTACCGAAGTAACTACCCCCGCAGATGCCAATGATGCGACTACCCGCGCTTCCCATGACTGTACCGTAGAGGGAAAAATCCTAGATGGGAACCAAACTTGGCTAAACAAGCAAGAACTTCTTGTCACTATACTAGCTGATGATTCCACCAATGATCCAGACTATGGAGAAGGACATCGAGTCCTAGTCATCACCGACACAAAGACTTGCGAGGAAGTTCAGCGGGAAACATTACCCGTAAGTAGCAGTCCCGATTTCCCGTATTATATAGCCGAAATCGTCTACAATAATACGAGTCAGCTGGTGGGCATTAGAGGAGCAGATGTCATCTATTGTTATGATGTTGTTCAGAGAGCTTTGCTGTCACCCCTCTCCCCCAGTTTCTTAAGCGAACGCCTAACGGATGATGCCCAGTCTGGCATGATCCAGCGATTGGAAGTTTGGGAGAATTATCTAATTGGCTATGCTCAGGACATGGGAACCTTCGTCTTTGATTTATCGGACAAAGGGACGCCAAAAGCACTCCTACCCTACGCAGAATTCAAGACTCCGACGGGTGATTTCCATTCCATGTTTATGGTTCCCTCCTCGGAAGACGGGTTACAAGCTATAGTACCTCAGTACGATTATGATGCAGATGAATTCAAGGTGAACCCACTGTTTCAGGCGGGAAAGAGTTTGAATACCAATATACCTAAAAGCGCGAAAAACAATCGTTTCCTGGTCCTTCGTGAAAAAGGCGAGGCCGGGAAGGCCGTTGGAATTGATCTACTTAATTGCAAAGAGATTGAGCTCCCGGAAGATACCGCCCAGAAGAAGGTACAAGAAGTGCTAAGTTGGTTGAGAGCCAACGCTGGCTAAACCCATTTGTTGATTGGATTTACCTATATTGGGAAAAGACAAAGCCATAGTTTATCAGGTAAGCTATGGCTTTGTAGTTATGAGGTACTAGGTGATCACTTTAGCAGTTGATTGAGGTAGTCCCGAAAGGCAAGGTTTATACCTTCTTTCTGGTTGACGTAATAGTGCCGACCGATCTCCTTCTTTTCCCATTTGCTCCCCGTTTTGACATCAAAATGCAAAACTCCTTTTTCTGGCATCTCGAAAAATGCCCCCGACCCTTCAACGGCAAAACATACCGCCGCGAGATCCCAACTGGGCCTGCCATCGCTTAAGCCTTTCTTTTCGACCTTCCACAACCAATCTCTATAAGCGGTTCTTACAATCGAGGCTACTGGTGTCTGCGCCAAACTTTGGCCGGTGAACACCTTACTCCCAGCATTGATCATATAACCCGGGCAGGGAAAGTTCTCCAAAAGATAATCCGTGTAAGGTGCTGTGCCATTTCGAAAGAAATTCCAATCTTTTGAACCTGCTCCATCTAAACGTTGCGCGTTCAATCCTCCCAGCGCTACCCATTTTTTCACTTTCGTTCGTACTAATTCCAGACCCGACAAGGCTGAAACACTGTCCGGCTTTGATACTAACAATTCGTATAAGGCTTTGGTGTGCCCAATGGTTATATAGGTCACTGAATTATCCGCCTGTTCCGCTAGTAATTGCCTGTTCAATACCGTTTGCTCCGGTACATCACGATTAAAGATGATGTCATGACCAAATCCGGCAGTATCTCGGGCTAGTTTACCTGCATCCATCTTATCTATTGGGTCTCCAAAACGCTCATCATAGTCAGCACCAATGGGTATACTTGGCTTCCCATAGTACGTGTTGATGGCATCAATGATTCCTGCCCCAAACGGTACTTTACCTGAACTATAGATGCAGCCCAATAGCCTTGCTTTTCCCTGCTTTACGTATTGATGTATAATTGCCAATGCTCCGACATCGTCACAATCTGATCCCATATCGGTATCCAGGATAATCAGCGGGATTTGCTCCCGTTGTACTTCTACGATCACGCGCCGGTAGGAAGTCAATGGGTACTTAGTCTCATCTGTTACCTTCAATAGCAGATGTAAGGTACCTGTTCTACCAGCGGGGAGTGCTAGGCTTAGAGTGGGGCTATTAGCTCCGTCCAAGCGGATCTTTTCGGTTGGTAAGAAAGTCCCTGCTTCTGGGTAAATCATCCATTCAAAGGAGAGTTTATGGCCATCAATATCTGTGGATTCCTCCGCGGTGAACCTCAAGGCTTCTCCTTGCTTAGCGGAAATCTGCAAAGGAGTGCTTGCGGCATCTCCATTAACCTTTATAGTAGGATAATGATTAATCGTCTTTGAATCTCCCTGCCCCCATTGAACTCGTGCTGCCAGATCCGCTTGAATCTCTGTTCGCCACCTAAAGACAGTGGCTTTCGCATTGGTAACCTCCTCCTTGATAGACGTATCAAAAACGGAGTCCTCAACATCGCCAAAATAAGCTTGTGCGCCTCTTTCAAATCTTCCACCCCAACCGCCCCAGTCCGGGCGTTCAGAAAAATTCAATCCGTTATTCAAAAAATAGAGAAAGGACGGAGTATCTCCTTCCTTCATCGCCCCGTAGGGATTTTGGGAGCCCCCTTTGGTCCATGCCTCATCTGGATAAAGATTACCTAGGGCATGTTGTCCGATGACATGAGCATTAAGCCACTCTCGAGAGGTCAGCTGCATATCCCCTCCCAAGAAAATGCCTCTATAGGAAGAATTCCAGCTGTTGCCGTCGTGAGACAAGCCCAGCACGAGCCAGAGATTGGGGAAGTTTTCCATGATCCACTCATTGCTGGAATCCTGCTTCCCTATGAAATAGACTCGTAGTTTAGCCACAAAGCGCTGGGTTTCCTCTTTAGATCGACTTTTCCTGACATCGAACAAGGCTTGTGCTAGATCACAGGCTCCACCCCATACCGATATATTCACTACCTCCCTTGTGGCATCCACTTGCCTTATAATCCAATCTGATCCCTCGGTATTTTTCCCTGCACCGATGTATTCCATAACCGGTGTCTTACGGCCATTTCCACTACACCCTGCTTTTACGAGTGTATTTAGATGACTTGCGCTGGGATAATTCGCATCTACTTCTTTCAGATTAGGGTAGATACGGTCATAGGCTTCGATCATTTGATTCAACAAATCTGTCCTAATGGTAGGCGGCTCATGATCATAATTGTCATCCGCATTAGCAATGAGGCCTAGTAAGTTGAAATCATTGGCATAATGGAGGAGACGGACCATAGATTGCTGATCGTCCGGGTCCTGTCCAATATCGGTGGTTACAATTAAATTTGGTCGCTGCGCACTAGCCGCTGAAGACAGTAGTAGCAACAAAATCGGCAGTACTTTCAGGGACAATGAGTGAGTATGGTATGGATACATCCTGATGAATTTCCCAGCAGTATTAATTAAGCAAGAGGATAGCAGGAAAATGCCCCATGCCTCCTTGTATTTTCTCCAATTTTTCGCCCCTCTCGTAGTTCTACTAATATATGACTTTTCTCTTGAGAGCTTTCATGTACTAACCCAACTGCTACACAAGAACTTAGGTCAATCCGTCTGTTGCCGAAAGCAAGACGGCATAAAGTCCTAAAAAACCTTTGCAAAACGACACCAAAAGCCTATCTTTGCGGCCAATTTCTTAATTAAAATCATTCAGCATGTTCGCAATCGTAACAATAGCTGGTCAACAATTTAAAGTTGAGGAAGGGCAAGAGCTCTTCGTCCACCAGCTAGAAGCCACAGAAGGCGACAGCCTCACTTTCGACCAAGTTCTTTTGGTTGACAACGGAGGTAAAGTCTCTATCGGCACGCCGGTGTTGAGCAAAGCCAAGGTAAACGCCACGGTTTTAGGCCATCAGAAAGGAGATAAGGTTATCGTCTTCAAAAAGAAAAGACGTAAAGGTTATCGCGTGAAAAATGGTCACCGTCAGTCTTTTACCAAAATCAAAATAGACAGCATCGCCGGCTAAGCGGCCGTCAATATTTCTTAACCTGAAAAATTTAGACCATGGCACATAAGAAAGGTGTAGGTAGTACGGATAACGGCCGCGATAGTAAAAGTAAACGGCTAGGTGTCAAATTATTCGGCGGGCAAGTGGCTCGCGCTGGTAATATCATCGTTCGTCAACGTGGAACAAAATTCCACGCTGGTGAGAATGTATACGCTGGTAGAGATTTCACTTTGCATGCAAAGGTAGACGGACACGTTACCTTTACCAAGAAGAAACTCAATAGAACTTACGTTAACATCATTCCTTTTGAGGGTGTTGATACAGTGACAAAAGCTGCTCCAGCTCCTAAAGCAGAACCTGTGGCAGCAGCTCCAGTTGTAGAAGAAGCACCAGCTGCTGTAGAAGAAGCGCCAGCTGTGGAGGAAACTCCAGTTGCTGAGGCAGCTCCTGAAGTGGAAGCAGTGGTAGAAGAGGCTCCAGCAGAGGAAGTTGTAGCAGCAGCACCACCTGCAGAGGAAGCTCCAGCAGCCAAAGAAGAGAAACCAAAAACTTCCAAATCTGAAAAAATTACCTTACCTTCCGGTAAGAAGATCAAAGTGGACGATTTGAAAGCAGTGGAAGGAATTGGTCCTAAGATCGAAGGTTTGCTGAACGAAGCAGGCATCACTACTTGGGCTGAATTGGCCGGAGCGCCTACTGATAAAGTACAGGCGATCTTGGATGAGGCTGGTCCACGTTACCGTATGCACGATCCTGCTACTTGGGCAAAGCAAGCTGAATTAGCTGATAATGCTCAATGGGCAGAACTAGAAGAATACCAGGATAGATTGAAAGGAGGAAAAGAAGAGAAGTAGAACGATTCCTTTATCCTGTCGTGTTTTTCAATCAACACGCAATAGTTTTAGTTTTCATAGCTTTATATTTTGGGTCCTATCTTTGATAGGACTTTTTTTTTGCCCTAAACCTAGAATCCTATCCTGGTCAATAGTCAATCATGACCGAAAGCCGCCAAGCCGTATTCTTACTCCATCCGCCGGGCAAGTGATGTGCGCCGTAGCGGTAATAAGCACCAACTCCGAAGCCCAGCCAAGCCACATTGAGATAGTTGATTCGAATAATATTGTCTACGACTAAACCGGCTTCAAGAAATGGCTGCTCCAAGGTCTTAAAAGTATTAAACTCAGAAATAGGAATACCTTGCTCACCTACGGCCAGCTTGTGCTCTACGGCAATCGAAGGTTGAAACCACTTTTCCCGGATCAAGAGCTTTCCAAAATCGTGTCGAAAAAACAGGTGGACAAAGCGATTGGACAAAAACTCATACTGATCCATCGTTTGGAAAATCCGATCCAAAGTCAACCATTGAAAGTCTCGGCCAATCCCACTGCTGAAGAAAAGATAAGGCACGGGAACCTCTCCTGTAACTTGCCCAGCTTCAATGGACCACTGACTCTCCCCTACCCTCCTGATGCGGTATCGGTATCTGACACTGGCCAGCCATTTTTCGAATTCGATCCCAGGCTCTATCAGATTCTTCATCCCCTTCTGGAAACTCAAGGACAAAACGGGATATCTAGGATCCTCATCTGGCACCTTACTCCCAAGGAAACTAAGATACTGCTGCCCATACGCATACCGCAGGTGTACACTCAAAATACTAGCTGAAAAGGGATCAAACTGTACTGGCACAATCTCCTCATCCGCCAAGAGAAGTTTGCTCCAAGATTCTCGCCGCCAGCCCAACTGTACATCTAGGAAGGGCAATAATTCTCCTTTAAACCGAGCTCCCCAAACTTCCACTTCGTTCATCTGCTGTGCAAAGAATCGCCGTGTCAGCAAGTTGGGTTCCAAAGGAAATTCAATCGTTCCTGGTTCTTGGATGTCTTTGGTAGCGAAGAGTTGAAGACTCCTATCTTTGTATTTGTCGAGATAAACATTTAGGTCAGCGCCATACTTCCAGGCCTTATCCTTGATTCCGTATGCCCCATACCCTCCTAGTGAAAATCGTTTCGACAACCGATCACTGGTGTATAGGCCAGCCCCAAATCGAACTCTTTCAAAATCATTAAAGGCTAGGGCGCGCCGGAGGCTAAGGTCCAGGAGTCCCATGGGCCATCGACCATCGCTCAAGGCCTTCCCACGGCGCCACCAGCGATCCAGGTGGTGCTTTTCTCCCAAGGTATCCATATGGGTATAAGTAGCCTCTTCCAAGGGGCTCAAAGCCTCCGGTCGGCTTGCTAGCCATACTGAATCCTCCGTCTGCAAGGCCTGATCAGAAAATATGACCGATTCCTTCGCTCTGAAGGCCTTGGGCGGAAAAGTGACGCCGGTCTCCACTGCACTAACAAAACTGCGCCCACTGGCCTGAATGCCCAGATAAGGACTCGGATACTGTTCCCATCTCATTCCAAAATGCAGCTGCTCTGGAAACCACTGCCCATTTCGTAATCGGATATAGTGTTGCTCTATTAGAAAGTTGAGCTTGCGGTCTTCAGCAGGTTCCGCCTTCACATTTTCAATGGCATAGCCTGCCGAATGAATGTGTAAGATCCCCTTCAGGCCATTAAAGTTTTTCCCTTTACGAGGATGATAGGAAATGACGAAGATGGTGTCTTGAGCGCGGTATAGGGTGTCTTCTAGATTAAAGAAGTACTGCTTGGTAGAGCCAGGGCTGACTGGATTCAGGAAATCCTTATCGAACAGTGTGACTTGTTCCTGGTAAAAAGCAAAGGGTTGAACTTCGGCTGCCAAAGCTACAAACTCTGCCTCTTTGAAACCGGAAACCTTGTTATGTAGCACTTCCTCAATATACTGGGTTGGTCGTTGGTACTTCCGCTGGGTGATGGATTCCATCAAGAACAAATGATGTGTATCGGCTTTTGCGGTAAGCCTTTGTACGTTTTCCAGGTATCTGGATTCCTTCTTCCCCAAAGAATCTCTGGTAGCTACTCTGCCACTAAGCTTTTCCTGATGTGGTAACCAGGCAAAGTGGAGCTTATTGTAAGTTCGGCAGGCATATGAAGAAAGTCTTTCAGGATTGTTTTGATGGCGATTGCGAACCACCCGTTTCATGATCCGATCGGCAGGATTCTCCCCAGCAATCACCTCTACTGCTTCAAAGGCATAGGCTAGCGACTTGAGTTGGATTTGCAGTGGTTCGTTGAAATCGTAGGCTTCCGATGAAATCCGGAGTTTTTCATAGCCCAGATAGCTGAATGTCAATGTGGATACAGGGGTACTCGAATTGATTTCAAATCGTCCATCAAGATCAGTGGTAGCGCCATCTCTTGGGCTATCATTAATCAAGACATTTACAAACACTAGTGGATCTCCATTAGCATTCGTAACCACACCTTGAATTTGTGCGGGAAGCCAAACGATGGATAGTAGGAAAGCAAGTAACGTGAGTGAATACTGACGCCCCGTAGTCTTTGTATTTGTGCTGTACAGCTTGAAGCAGTTTGTTCCAAGTATAGATTTCATAGCCAGGGATTTCGCGTGGGACCGAATACTACAGTCCTTGAGAGCAATTCCTCTCTATTAGTAACGAAAACCTTCAAATATTACAGCTTGGATACTAAATTTTAAGATATTGGCTCGAAAGCTTAAATCATACCCAGGGATTTCTCGGGTAGCCAACCTTGTTCCCCATCTTCTAACTTCACCTTGAGCCACTCCCCAATACGATCAATAATGACCAATTTTACGCCTTGGTGTAAGGGTGCTAAGACCTTACTCCCTTCTTCTGGAGCACTCCGTAAACCGTATTCCACATCTAATAGAATAGCTGTTCCAGAATTTTGCTCGAATTGAGCGCGACTAGCGGACAGGTAGAATGGAAGGAGACTTAACAATAATAGGCTTACTCCAGCAATAAAACCCCATTTTCTTTGCCCTCGTTCTTTACCCAAAATCCAAAGAATTAGCCCTCCAACACCAATCCATAGACACAACATGCCAAGGATACTCCAGGTATTAGCAGAAAACAAAGATTGTAATCCATGGCGCCAGCGATCGAGAAAGAAGGGAGGGAGGGGATCTATCTGATCCGCTTGCTGGCTTTTGGCTAGTGCTAAGTTGCCCTTAATCTCTTGATCTCGAGGAGCTAGCTTCAAGGCCTTTTCGTAATACAAAATGGCTAGGCCTAATTTATTTTGGCGGTAACATACATTTCCCATATTGTAGTACAAGGAAGGAGAAACATGGCCCTCATCAATTAAGCCTTGATACAGATCAAAGGCAACGGTATACTTTTTATTCTTATAGGCTTCGCCCGCCTCTTCCCAAGAAGCGGGTAAGGTTTCTTTCCCCGATAATCCTACCACTAATAACAAACTCAATAGCAGGAATGGTAAAGATCTAATCATCTCTTTTCTTATTTGTGCCTGTTTTGGATTCTGCCTTCTTCTTTCCTTTTTCAGGTACACCCTTTTGTCCTACAGGTTTAACTGGAGGTGGGCTTTTGGTGTCATCCTCAGTAGGATTGGCCGGAGGCAAAGGTATGACTTGCAGTTTTCTTGCTTTCTCCGCTGAAAAGAGATCAGCAAAGCTATATGGTCGTATGTCGGTAATCCAGTTGAAGCCACTCATTTGTAGCCCTTCGTGATCAGCCTGTCGCATGGGAAACATCGTAGCCTGCGGGGCTGTCACAAAAAGTATTCGTTCAATCTGGTTAGCGCCAAAGTAGAGAATCATATCACTACTGATCGTCTTATTAACGCCGACATATGCCCCTGCCTCATCCACCGCATAGTAGACCGATTCTGCGTTACCTTGTACATCCATTTTCCGCAGCTCTCCTTCTGTGAAAAAGGCGGTTATGTTCTTCCCTTTGATTTGATTAAAAAATAACTCATCGGGAGAGTTGATGATAAAACTCTTATTGTATAAATATATCTTATCAATGTTATCATTCGCCATCTGCATCCGAATCGTGTCGGCCGTGAACTGAGTTGTATCAGACCAAATGATTGGATCGTAGAAGAAGGTAAATAAGGAATCTTCTGAATTATAGGTGAGTGAATCACTTAGTGCTTGCAGATCACTCTTGAAGACCCGCACATCTCGATACGCCTGCAGCAATCGGCTACTATCGCTAGATACCGAATCAACCTTGGTAGAGAGTAAAGTATCTGCTGTCATAAACAAGGAATCACCATCGACTAAAGAGATTAAAAGTGGACGACCATACTCTCCCCCACTCGCTTTCAAATACCCTGTCTCTCGGTTATAATCCGCCTGCTGACAAACAATCGTCAATGCGGCTGAGGTATCTTGCCAGATAACGTTACCGATGGCTACCCCAAGCCCTAACTCCTCTCGAAAATCCACTTGATCGGCTAGCAGAATCTGCGGGGGATCGCTAATCGTGGATCGACCTCGTGTAGAGTAGACCTCATTCTTTGCATCATAAACAATTTGCTCAGCTACGATATCCTGTTCCGCATCCTTGTACTTGGCATTGCCAATGAGGGTCGATTTGTCATTCACCTCATCGTATTTTATCACATCAGCTGATGCCTTTCGCTCTCCTTCTTCAAAGACCGCATCTCCTTCTAGGGCATAAATCTTAGTCTCTCCATTGTACTTGATTACCTCAGCACTTCCTTTTTGCTCCCCTTTAATAAACTGCGCATTCTCTCGGAATTCAGCCAGGTTATTGGCAATATCATAAAAACCATCTTCGCAATAAATCCGACTGCTATCCGTACTCACCAAGGTAGGTCCCAGGAAGGTTACCACGTTCGTTTGTGTATTAAAGAGCAAGGAATCTGCCCGGAGATTGAATCGGGGATCTACTACGTAAACACTGTCCTCAAAATAAGCCTCGTTGAGGTCGACATAGAAATCACCTCGCTTACTCGTCAGCTGAGTTTCGCCATTCGTAAGCGTGGCGCCGGTGGTATAGGTAGCCACCTTAGTGTTCAAGTCATAGTGCAACTGATCCGTAAATAATTGCTGTTCTCCATTCACCAATACAACCTCGCCGTACAGATCTGCTTCCTTCAATTCTCCATCGTAGTATAGAGAATCAGAAAACACGCTGGTCGAATCTCCCTGCTGGATGATCACATGCCCCACTGCAATTACAATCTGACTATTTTCAATTGTTGCTGAATCACAATACATAAAAACACTATCCTGCCTCAACTCTACATTGTGGATCAGCTTCTGGATGACCGTATCTTTACGTTGGGCGTATTCAAATATATCTGCATGATCCACATCAATCTTGGATTTAGCCGTATCCTGCACAGCCTCTTGCCCTACGGCAATACTAGCCATAAAATTCAGGCACAACATGCAAATCAAATATAGCCTCGCTTTTCGAATCATCATCTCTATCTTTTTGTACAAACAACGCCATAATGAGCGCCATAAGCTAGTACAATTTAGATCATTAACCTTGCTTTAACCATCTAGGGCCAGCTTCGCCGCCTCCTCCCCGGTTTGCGCTCCAATGGCCACTCCCATTCCTCCTAAACGTACAGCCACACTCAGATGCGGTCCGAGCCGCTCAAGAATAGGTACTTTTTGCTGGCCTACTCCCATGATACCACTCCACCACTGATCAACCACGAAGGGTGTATCCGGTGCAATGACTGACTTGAGGAGCTCCTCCAAATTATTTTGGATTAGGGAAGTGAAGCCAAAAACATCCGTTTCTTCCCCCACTATATCCAAACACCGCCCCCCACCAAGGAGTAGGCGGTCATTCACATTGCGAAAGTAGAAAAATCCTCGATCGTAATGAAAAGTCCCTTTAATTTTCAAGCCCGGGATGGGTCTGGTGATTAGTACTTGATTTCTCGCTGGCTTAACGGCGAGCTCAGGAAACAGTTGAGCGGCAAATCCATTGGTTGCTACCACAACCTGATCGGCTTGCAACTGCCACTTATTCTTTAAATGAACGCTAATGCCGCTGCCTCCTTCTTCTACTGCGGCAACCTCCATCCCATTGTACACTTCCACACCACGATCACGTGCCAAGGCCAACAGCTGCGCCATCATCTTGCCCGTATGAATCTGCCCCTCCCCTTGGTTATGGATCAGGTGTTCAACGCCACTGAATCCGAATGTAGTTAAATCCTCATCTCTATTGTGGAAAGTCCTAGCTAAACCCGTAATTGAAGACAAGGCCTGATTGAAGTGTTCCATTTGATCTTGGCAAGCTTCATAAGTTGCCTTTTCTTCGGGTCGAAACAACTCATATCCTCCCCAAGGGCGGTACTGAATAGGATCGTCACCTAAACGTTCGCGCAGTCGTTGCAATCCACGCCATCGTTTTTCCACTAATGCCCAAACCTGATCGGCAGTTTGATTGGAAAGGTCATCTAGCAACTCCGTCATACTTCCAAAGCAGGCAAATCCGGCGTTTCGAGTACTAGCTCCAATAGGCAGCACTCCTCTTTCAAGTACGATTACTTTATACCTAGGTTTCCTCTCCTTGATCGCTATGGCTGCATTTAAGCCCACAATCCCGCTTCCAATGATCAAAACATCCACTGCTTTAAAGAAGGCTTCTTTTTCCCAAAAACTGAGATTAACCGTCATCATAATCAGGCCGTAAATTGGATTTTAGCATGTATTGGAACGCTTCTGCTGAAGCATTCTTCTATTTTGGCAGGAATACTGCCTCCATGAATAGGTTTATTCAAATTGCTTCGAATCGATTTTAGTTGGACATCATCCACAAATCCATACGATGCTTTATCTTTGCGCTTCAGAAATTAATAACTATGATTCAAAGAATTCAATCTATCTTCTTGCTGCTGGCAGCTATTGCCTTGCTTGGCTTATTTGGCCTGCCCTTCGCCTCTACTGCTGAACCGGTGGCGGCATCAGCCCTATTTGCGGACCAAAAATACAACATTTTAGACCATACCGCTTTGTCTGCAACCTTCATTGCAGCAGCGGTTATTAGCCTTTTGAGTATTTTTCTATTTAACAACCGGAAATTACAGATGCGCTTATCCTTGTTAGCTATCGCAGGAGCGGTGGCTGGCTTGATCGTGGCAGGTATTTTGTATAGCCAAGACACAGCGGGACAGACGGCACAATTGGGCGTAGGCTTTGGACTACCTGTCGTAGCGATCATTCTCACCTTTTTGGCTTATCGCAATATCAAGAAAGACGACACATTGGTTAAATCTATGGATCGGCTTCGCTAATTGCTGGCAAGAAATCATTGCTCTAAAAGCCCTATACTGGCTGGTGCTGAGGAGAAAATCTAATTGGGAAGGGCTTAAAACCGAACGAGCCGTATAGAGGATCTCTATACGGCTCGTAATATCTTCTTCGATGAACTCTGATAGAATCTACTAATCAGGTGTTTTCTTAGCTGAATAGTTCACCCGAAGCTGTCCAGATTTACGCAATTGCGTTTTAACATCTTGAACAACTCCCATCGTAACCTCACCATCAACCCGAAGGGAAGAAGTGATACGAGGACGTTTTGCCTCAGGAACTTTCACCTTATGTTTTTCCAAGAAGAGTGGAATATCTCTGACTTCCGAAAACTTATCACCTAACTGCAAGCGAGGTTTAGTACCGTAAGTAGCTTGATATTGTTTGGTTGGTTTTCCGATGTATAGATAATTTACAAGAGATTTTTCCTCCAGCTTTGTAAGTTCACTAGCATATGGTGTTACCACACGCACCTTCAATTCTGCATCCCTCAATACAGTTACTACCATAAAGAAGAACAGCAACATGAAGATGATATCGGGTAGCGATGCCGTCGAAATCGCTGGGTCAGCCTTACCTCTTTTTTTACTGAACTTAGACATAATCTTTCAATTTTGCTGGCCAGTTAGTAGCCATTGATGAAGAAATGAACGGTAGTAATTCGACGATACCGTCTACTCTTCACCGAAGTTAGTTGGTTCAGCTTCTGATAGAACAAAGGGTATTTCTTCCTTTATCGCTTTTCGATAGGCTAACGGAAGGTCTTCGCTGTACTCAATGCCAAACTTACGCTGACATAGCTCATTCCAAAGGTCATTATAAGCCCCTTTCAACTCATTGTATACCCGAAGGTATGTATCGTAGTTGGTACCACGGTCATTCTTTAGCGAGATAATAGCCTTGGTAGGCTTTTCTGCCAAATCTTCCCGTCTCTGAGGATTAGAAATAAACTCTTTAGCATTAGTACGAAGATCTTCAACGCGCATAGGTTGCTCTCTGACAAGGAGTTGATTCTGCGCATTTACCAATACCGAGTAAACGTTACGTTCTTTAAGCTTTGTGATATCTGGTTCTTCTTCAGACCAAGGTGGTAATTTTACCAGGATACCTTTGTCTTCCACGATAGTCGTGGTAACCAGGAAGAATATAAGCAATAAGAAGGCGATGTCAGCCATGGAGCCAGCATTGATCTCATTACTCATCCGATCTCTACTACTTTTCCTTGCCATGATAGAAACCTCCTATTTTTATCTGAAAAAATTGATAATCTCAGAAATCACAAAGGATGCTGCAGCTATCACAATAAGAATTGCGGTAGTCGTGATACCTCCTCCAATGAATTTAAGATTACCCTCTGATATAGTACCATTACCCGAAGCTGCAAACTTTTCTACTGCACCAGCAATAGAACCTGTGGCCACCCCATCAGCTGTTGAATAAGCTATGAAGAACAAGATAACCAAAGCAGCCACCCCGATTAAGCCTTTAAGAGACCCCTTCAGGTTGGTAGCGATATGATAAATGCCAAATAAAACCAAAGCTACAGCAGCTATGATGGCTAAGGCGACTGCCGCCTTGAGGCCAAAGTCGAAGATACCGACTTTTGACACCTCCTCATCCGTCATATTCTCGAAGTCGAAGTCTCCCGCAGAAGGAAAGGCTCCCAACATGAATATGATCGTAACAAGAACACCCAAGCCGAAGGCTAAAGTTTGGCCGTTTTTGTTTAGAAACTTATACATAATTGTGGTTTGAATGCTCGTTGATGATTACTTGAATACGTTGTTGTCAGCCAAGATGTCTACTAATGCGATAGACGCATCTTCCATCTTGTTAACGATACCGTCGATCTTGTTAACGATGTAGTTGTAAAAGATCTGCAAGATAATAGCCACGATCAAACCGAATACTGTAGTCAAAAGTGCCACTTTAATACCACCGGCAACTACTGAAGGCGAAAGGTCACCCACTGCTTCGATACGGTCGAATGCCTGAATCATACCGATTACCGTACCCATGAAACCAAGCATAGGTGCGATAGCGATGAAAAGAGAAATCCATACCAAGCCGCGTTCTAGCAAGCCCATTTGAACACCACCGTAGGCAACAATAGCTTTTTCTACTGCTTCTGGACCGTCTTTTGCACTCTTAAGACCTTCATACAAGATACTTGCAGTTGGCCCTTGAGTAGACTTACAAACCTCCATGGCTCCTTCCATGTCGCCATTCTTAAGGTTTTCGTCAATCCGTGCTAATAGCTTGTCCGTGTTGGTCGTAGCAATGTTCAAGGTAATGATACGCTCGATACAGAACGCCAAACCAAGAATCAAACAAACAAGTACAAAACTCATGAAACGCCAGTCACCATCGATGAAATACTTTTTCAACAATTGGAAACCAGAGTCAGACGCAGAATCCGATGAACTAGCTGCTTGATCAGAACTCGCCTGTGCCAATAGCACCTCAGTTTGTTCGTCACCTGTGCTTTGCTGTGCATATACGACGCTGCTCGAAAATACTGCTAATCCCATAACAAGCAGTAGCGCTAATAATTTTCGCATAGTCAATAAGGTTTTACGATTATTTTAGTTTTGAATGAGCTTGGTTGCGGAGAGAGAGGGATTCGAACCCTCGATACCCTTTAGGGGTATACACGCTTTCCAGGCGTGCCTCTTCAGCCACTCGAGCACCTCTCCTTTGCCTCACTCGTAAAAATAAATATTAAGAACTTTTTAACACATAATGTGAAGTCACAAAAATTGTAAAAAGATGTTACAATTCAAAATTTTTTCACTTCCTATGAACCCGAGTCCGGATTTTGATTGTCATTTGGCATTCAATACACCAAATTTCCTATCCCAGCCGTAGCTATCATGACCGTGTTTTCTTGCTCCTCAGTCCGGTTAATTGCCTCATACACAAGTCCTAAAACCAGCACTTATTCTACTATAAAAACAGCTCATAATCAACCCTTTCAACAGAGAAGTCCGAGAGCAGTCCTGGACTTAATTCGCTCCGAATAAAGATCTGGCATTTTGAGTAGTGACTTGTGCCAATTCTTCCAGAGATACCGCTTTTACCTCGGCGATTTTCTCCGCGATCAGGCGGACGTATGCCGACTCATTTCGTTTTCCACGATATGGAGTCGGAGCCAGGTAAGGAGCGTCGGTCTCTAGGACCAGGTGCTCAATTCCAATGTCGGAAATGGTCTCAGCCAGCCCTCCATTCTTGAAAGTTACTACTCCCCCAATTCCCATCAGGAAGCCCAATTCAATGATCGACTGTGCCTGTGCACGGTCGCCCGTAAAACAATGGAAGATCCCTCTCAATTTGGGATCATTGATCTCTCGTATGAGGTCAATCAAAATATCTATCGACTCCCGGGAGTGAATTACAATCGGAATGTCATAGGCAATGGCCCACTCTGCTTGTTGAATAAAAGCTTTCTTTTGTTGCTCAAAGAACGTCTTGTCCCAATACAGATCGATGCCGATCTCTCCCACCGCCACAAAGGGACGCTTTTCTAGCCATTCCTTCACAATAGCAAGCTCCTGCTCATAGTCCGCTTTAACAGAACAAGGGTGCAGCCCCATCATTGGGAAGCAAAAACCTGGGTATTCCTTCTCCAACTCCATCATGCCAGGAATAGATTCACTATCAATGTTCGGCAAATAGCAGGCGCTAATCCCTGCATCCTTTGCCCGCTGTATCATCGCGGCCCGATCCGACTCAAATCTTTTGGCATACAAATGCGTATGCGTATCTATCAATTCCATATTGGTGATTTGCCGCAAAAGTATAGATTATTATTAAGATTGTTTTGGTGTGTGTCGAGGCGATTTTTGTAGTTTTGCCGCTATGGCGAAAAAAAATAAGTTCTATGTAGTTTGGGAAGGATTAGAACCAGGAATCTATAGTTCTTGGACAGAGTGTCAGCGGCAGATAAAGGGCTACACTGGTGCCAAATACAAAGGTTTCCCCACGCGGGAAGAGGCAGAAGACGCCTACCTGGGCCAGTATAAGGATTATACCAAAAGCAGTAGTAAAGGTGCTGGCAAAGGCAAGCCAAAATCACCTCCCAAAGACGCCAATATTGTCTGGGATAGTATCTCTGTGGACGCCGCCTGTGCGGGTAATCCAGGAGTAATGGAATATCAAGGCGTGAACACCGTAACCGGCCAGCGCATCTTTCACCAAAAATTTGCCTTGGGCACCAATAACATTGGCGAGTTCCTGGCCATCGTGCATGCACTGGCCATGTTTCAGAAAGAAGGCAAGGATACGCCGATTTATACCGACTCCAAAATAGCTATGGGTTGGGTTCGTAAGAAAAAGGCCAATACGACCCTCAAGCATTCTCCTCGCACTGCCCGTCTGCTAGAATTGATCAGCAGGGCCGAAAAATGGCTCAAAAGCAATACTTACTCCAACAAGATCATGAAGTGGGATACCGAGAATTGGGGCGAGATTCCTGCGGACTTTGGTAGGAAGTAGGTTTGTAATGTTGAATGGAGAATGGAGAATGTGTTTTGGAAAATGAAGAGTGCTTAGCGTTTAAGTTTAAGGGACAAAGTTTGGAGGTAGTCTTTCAACCTTAAACTCTGTCCCTTAAACAGCCCCCTTACTTGCCTGCTACAATCTTCGCTACCGTAGCCCCTTCTCCGGTCAATTGCCATTCTCCCAAGCTCATCGGAATATTACCAATAGCGTTGAGTTCATCAAAGAAGGCCTTTACCTCAAAAGCTTGACCCTCTGCCTCCTTAGCTCTCGCATATTCAGCCATGGCATTTTCTAGCAAATACTTTCCTGTGATATAGCTGGTGCCATATCCGGGCTGTCGCAAATAAAGATGCTGCTCGAAGATGAGGAGTTCTTTTTCTGTTTTCATCCAACCACGAGGCGTGTATTCGGAGTGAATCCCTCCGGCTTCTTCCATGGTCATATCATTGGCATGGGCATATAAGGAACCTAAGCCACGAGCCGCCCGTTGCGCAATCATGATGTACACAATCTCCCTCACCCTAGGGTTATCATCGTAGAGACCGGCCTGCATAAACATTTCTTCTACGCCAGTAGCCACTCCCTCATTGCGAGAATCAAATATGTTGTACAATAATGGACCTCTCCTAATCTCGCTGGCATGAGGTTCCGTATCCATACGGGCCAGTTCAAACCAGTGGTAGAAGTGGGAATATAGCGGGCGCTGATCCAAATGAGCCGTGATCCAGAAGAAATTTCGAGTCTCAGCTGGTACAAAGCCCCCCAGATGTTCGCGTAAGGCTGGTTCGAAATATTCCTTCACGGTTACGATATCATCTTCCTCAAGGAATTTCATTAAACTCTGGGCGGAGCGCTCGGCCATCGCGTCATAAGCGGCTGGGCTGTCTGCAGGAACCAGTTCTGGCAAGTCACGATTGCGGTGTTCTTCAAGCTTCAAAGAAGCCCACGCTCTAGCCAGTTCTCGTTTTAAGATCATTACCTCATCCTCCCAAGTCAAGGGCACCAGGTGTACATTCTGCATATACCAAGTGTAGTTCTCCCTGCCAATCCCCGAAGGACCAGTCTTTTTGGGGGCTTCTTCCTTCAACCAAGCAACAAGGTCTTCTGTTGAGGCAATTGCATCGTTGATGAACTTCACTAACTCTCCTGCTTCAGCCACTCCTTCCCTATCCAGAATCTTCGCTAGTGCTTTCGCTTGCGTCTCTATATCTCTGATGCCTGCGATCCAAAGATCCTTAGCGTTCCCCGTCAGATTCTGCTTGGCCTGTTTGTTCAAAGCCGGAATGACCTTGAGATCTCCAATCAGTCGTTCCTTTTCTGAATCACTCAGTGGAAACTCGTAGGTCCAGATTTCAGTAGTGCCATGATGGGTTGGCCCTTCATGCGCTGGCACATCGCTTCTATATTCCCAAAGGGACTTGTAAAAAGCGGGATCGCGAACCCAGGGTTGCAATACCCGATGATTAAAATCGTAGCCATTCATCTCGGCCCAGACAATATGCCAGTCAACTTGCTGAGCGACCGGCCAAGCCTCGTATTTGATTGCTTGCAACTGTGCTTGTAGCTTTTTGAATTCAGGCCATCGCTGCTCGAAGGTTACTGCGGTGTAGTCTGGAGCGCCATCCAGCATCGGCGGTGTTTCAAAAGCGCGCCATTCTTTAAATAGGCTAACTAAATCCTCATAGCTGTCAGAGCTAGGGACATTGGGGACTTCTTCCTGCGGTGCAGTAGCGTTTTCACAAGCCATCAGCATGCCGAAGACTAAAAGAAATAATACAGAATAGGATTGTCGAAACATGAATTAAGTTTTAACTAGTGAGGGAGAATTGGGAGAAACTCAAGGTTTCATCTTCAAACAGACAGGTGCGGGGATCTTGATTTGCTTGCCAGTATCCGTCAATTGACCGGTAGCGGCATCAATTTCAAAAATAGCAATGTTATCTGTTCTCCGATTAGCTACCAGCAAAAATTTACCATTGGGAGTGATCATAAACCCACGTGGCCAATCCCCAAGGGTTGATTGATGACCTATGGGTTGTAGCATCCCACTATTCACTTCCACTTCATACATAGCCAAACTATTGTGCCCTCGATTGGAAACATAAAGCCAGCGACCATTGGGGTGAATGTGGATATCTGCTACCTTATTGGCTTCAGAATAATTCTTGGGTAAAGTGCTTTCGCGGTCCAGTTCTTTCAAGCGCCCATTTTTGCGGTAAGCTACTGATACCACACTGGACGAAAGCTCCTCTGCTACAAATGCCCATTTACCATTTGGGTGAAAAATAAAGTGGCGAGGACCATTTCCCTCCTTGACCACCAAGGAGCGTTTGACACTCTTCTTCAACTTCTTAGCATCCGGCAATATTCGGTAAGTGGTCACCTCATTATTGCCTAGATCCGGGACGTAGAGAAATCGATTATCTGGTGAGGGAACGGCGGCATGCGCATGTGCGATGGGACCATTCTGCCGTTGATGATCATAGCTGGCAATCAATGGACCGATAGCCCCATTTGCCTCCAACTGGTAGGCAGCCATACTGCCTCCTGCGTAGTTGGCGATGTAAACCTGCTGTCCAGAATGATCCGTGGAGATGTAGCAAGTTCCTTCATCCAATCCAGAAGCATCATTCAGGTGTTTGATTTTTCCATCTTCTGCTATTTCAAATGCACTCAGAGATCCCCAATTCTCACCTTCAACAATCGAGGCTCGATTTCCACTATACAAGTACTTCCCATTAGGGTGCAGACAAATATAACTGGGGCTAGCCAGATTATCCAAGGTCTGAATTTGTTGTGCCTCAGCCGTCTCCTGATCGAATTCGAATACATAAATACCTTCGCTTCCTCGTTCACTAAACGTACCAATGTACAAGATCGAGGATTGTCCAAAGAGATATGCGTTTAGAGTTATAATACAGAGCGTGAATAGTAGCTTTTTCATGTTGGAACGTTTTGTTTTGTATCCCAAAATAGAATCCATTCTGATCAATTGCTACCTGGCCTGCTCAGTTTTTTACTGAATCAGGTTAAAAAAGTATCAGCAATGGCAAAAGTTGTTCTTTTTCTCCCTTAGAAAGTGCTGTAGCTTTGTAAACAACACGACTAGGAAACACAATAAGGCTGCATTTAGGTAAAACAACAACTCACGCTAGACAAAGTACGGGAGCGCTTTCGCTAAACCTGGAACCTGACCTTTACTTCGGTGCGCCTGCATTCAACTTAAAGTGACTAAAACCAGTAGCAATGGGCCGCAACCGACTCGCCGTTAATATCTTTTTCTTTGTCAATGGATTCCTATATGCCAATTGGGTATCGCGAATCCCTCGCGTACAGGAGATTTATGCCTTAGATAATAGTATGCTGGGGATTATGCTATTGTGTATTTCAATCGGCGCCTTGGTAGCCATGCCCCTAGCGGGATACCTCATTGCGCGATATGGGAGCCACCGGATTACAGCCATTTGTGCCGTGCTATTCATTTCTAGCATCCCACTGATCCCTTTGGCCAACAACCTAATCACCCTAGGGACCATCTTCTTCTTTATGGGAAGTTTTACGGGAATGAAAGACGTCGCCATGAATGCCCAAGCTGTTTTGGTGGAGAAAGAATATAAACGGCCGATCATGTCCTCTTTTCATGCCATTTTCAGTGCGGGCATGATGATCGGCGCCGGGACTGGAGCCCTCTACACAAGATTCCAGATCGACTTATTCCCGCATTTATTTTCTGGGGTGTTGCTATGTGTTATACCCGTCATTTGGGGAATTCGCAATCTAATTCCTGACGAAGTAGTGGAAGCGGACACTGGTGAAGGAGGCTTGCGTCTACCGAGCAAAGCGCTTCTGGGCATCGGACTAATCGCTTTTTGCTGCATGCTGGGAGAAGGGGCTATGGCCGACTGGACGACCAACTACCTAGAAAAGATAGTAAAAGCCTCCCCTTCTCTAGCCCCATTAGGTCTGGCAGCTTTTTCTATGGCTATGATGATGGGGCGTTTCGTAGGGGATCGCCTAAGAGCGAATTGGGGAGATGGGAAGTTGTTGATCAACAGCAGTCTGATAGCCCTCTTCGGTATTGGCCTTAGCATCGGAGTTATGTCTCCCTATGCAGCCATTGCCGGTTTTTTTCTGGTAGGATTGGGGCTGGCTACCATCGTGCCGATTGCCTTTAGTGTAGCCGGTAATATGCCAGGGGTTAAACCTGGAGTTGGGATCAGCATGGTCACCACGATTGGGTATTCTGGCTTCCTCTTTGGCCCACCGATTATTGGCTTTGTTGCCGACTGGCAGGATCTGCGAATCGCGATGGGACTCATTGCCTTTCTCTTTATCATCATGACCCTCCTAAGCTTTAATCTGCGGAAACGTACGGAGAGAAAACTAAGTCCGTCTACGTAGAACCAACAGCTGACATTAAGGTTAGTGTGGCAATTTTTGCCCGAAAGCACCGTAGGCTAAAACGCCAGCTAAGGCACCCACCAATACCAAAAGCAGAATGGAATATCCATTCCCCAGCAAGACATAAATAGGACCGGGACAGCTACCGATCAAGGCCCAGCCAAGGCCAAAGATACTACCGGCCAAAAGATGCCTTTTCACATTCAACTGCATCGGATTCGGTACTACTACCAATTTGTCATCCAAGGTTTTCATCTGTGTGTACTTCATCAGCCAGATTACGAAAGCACTGCCAGCTACTGCCACGCCTATGATTCCATACATGTGAAAACTCTCAAAGCGGAACATCTCTAGGATGCGATACCAAGAAATGGCTTCTGACTTGGTCATGGTTATACCAAAGAAAATACCGACAGCTAGGAAAGATATATTGCGAAACATGATTGTATGCTTTAAGGAATAAGGAATTAGGCTACATCTCCTACGAGAAATCGAAGTAACCAGGGTAATACGAGATGGGTAGTTATCAAACCTCCGATAAAGAAGCCGATCACCGTCAAAAGAGAGGGCAGTTGTAAATGCGCCATCCCGGTTATGGCATGCCCAGAGGTACAACCTCTACCATAACGTGCACCAAATCCCACCAGGAATCCACCTGCCAAAGCTGCGATAATGCCCGCGGTATTGGTCCAATTAAATATACTGGTAGGCATAAAACCTCTTCCACTGCTGTCGGAAGCAGGATAACTCATCCCTCTTTCTTCCAAGAACGCAATAGTAGAATCAGAGATTCCTACTGCTGCCGGGCTAGCCAAAAACTCTCCTGCAATCACGCCACCTAGAATCGTACCAATGACTAGAAATAACAACCAGCCTTTTCCTGCCAAATCCACATTGAAGTAAGAAATTTTACGTCCTGCGCCACCCAGGGTACACATGGCTTCAAAAGAACTGGAGATGCCAAATTTTCGGCCCATCCAGGTGAGCAGAAAGACAATCAAGGTCAAAGCTAACCCTGAAACCGACCAATGCCAAGGCTGGCTTAGGCCATCGAGTCCAGATTGAGCATATAAGAGTAAAGTATTCATGTTGAGCTAGTAGTTGACATTTAGGGTTCTGCAGCAATAGGCCTAAGCAAAGGGCTGGCATATCAAGTTTGACTGCCAATTGACCAATGAATAGCTAGGTATACGCAAAAGTGGCCTACTCCTGCCAAATTGAAAAATGAAAGGCTCCTTGGGGAATTATGTTGTGGGATGTGGCGTAAAGATATAGTTTTCAAGCAAGCTATCGATACTGTCTCAGATTCGATAATTACTTGACCTTACGACCGCTAATTTGAGAGACTTAAGAAACAGATAACTACAAATAAGGCTCCCTACCTTTTTCAGATAGGGAGCCTCAAAGGTATGTATTTTATCTTGGACTAGCCGTAGGCTTCAATCACGTTTTTCAATTGTTTGGCAGACTGCATCCCCGCTTGTCGCCATTTGATTTCCCCTTCTTTGAAGAGCATAAAGGTTGGAACACCCCTAATTTGTAGTTTCTCCGCAATGGCAGGGTTCTTATCTACATCTATTTTGACAATCTTGGCTTTTTCGCCAATATCTCCGGCCACTTCCTGCAACACAGGTGCCATAGCCTTACATGGTCCGCACCACTCCGCAAAGAAGTCTACCAGCACGGGTGTGTCTCCGTTGACCAATTCCTTGAACGATACTTTGCTTTTCATATCACTGACAATTAGATTTTAATTTTCTCAATGATAACACCTCTGATGCAAAAACGGTCGAAACTAAGCAGCCCTAAGGGTCCGCAGGCGGACGTATAGGCCGATGTGCCTATTCAATTCGTCCATTTCGTGATGCTGATCACGGTCCTTGATATAAAAAATACACAAGCAGGTTCCCTAATCTTTACTATTCCAGGCAGTATATCCACCCTTTAGATTATACAGATCTTGAAACCCCGCTTTTTCCATCGCCTTGCAGGCTCGTGCACTTCGACTACCCGCCTTGCAATAGACTAGATAAGTTTTGTCCTTTTCCAGGTTCTGAATCTTTGCTTCAAAGTCAGCCGCTAGTACATCTATTTCCAATGCGCCTTCAATTTTTCCGGCAGCCACCTCTTTTGGAGTGCGCACATCTAGAAGTACCACATTTTCCTCCTGCATCTTAGCCTTAAAGGCAGCTACATCTACGTCTTGGATGCCTTGAGGCTTAGCTGCCGGCGAACTAGCAGCATCTTTGGTTTCATGCTGGGCATTACAGGCCAGCAAAAGGGAAAACATGAATATCCCGTAAAAGTATTTTTTCATTAGACAGATATTTGTAAGTCAAAAGAAAGGCAAGAACATGATGTTTTGCCGCGTGGCTAAAATAACCAATAGATAGGATTTCCGACCAAACCTTTTGATTCCCCCGCATTTTTTCGACCTTGGATTCGACTACCATACGGCAATCACCTCTGGACTATGGGATTTACCGCTCAAATATTATTCTTCTTTGGTGCAATCGGCGTCTTCAACAGCCTACTTCTGAGCCTGAATTTCCTTTTTAATCGTAGGTTCTCTTCGCGCTCTAATCGACTGTTTGGAGGTTTCTTATTGATTCTAAGTCTTAGGGTCATAAAGTCTGTGTTTTACTCCTTTTCAACCGAAGAGCCTATAGTTTTTCTGCAATCGGGCCCTTCTTTCTTCCTCTTGATTGGGCCTCTATTATTCAGCTACGTAAAGAGTTGTGTAGAGCCGGAGCACTTCGCTGTCAGGCACTGGAAGTTCACGCTATTGTTCTGGATCTTCATTGTGATTTCATTATTGCTATTTCTTCCCTTCCCGAAAAACGTCACCTTAAATAAGGAAGTAGTACTGCCCATGATCAACGCTCAATGGCTAGCGTATCTTTTGCTGTCTTTCTATGCCCTAAAATCATCAATTTTTGACTTCAACAGGGCCGCGCTTACCCACAAATGGCTAGTGTTATTGGTCTCGGCTAACCTTGTGATCTGGAGCGCATTTTTTTTCGTGAGCTTTTCATACTTTATTAGCGGTTCCATCGTATTCTCCTTTTTATTTTATGCCTTTTGTGTTTACTTTTTCTTCCATAAGAAAGCCACCTGGGAGATCTTCAAGCGAACGAAATCAGATCATTCAATAGCAAATCGAGGGGACATGGATCAATTGATTCAACGGCTAGAGGATATCATGGAAGCAGATAAACCCTACCTGAACCCTGAGCTAAAATCGGCAGAGCTTGCCCAGCTTTTAGGTATCTCTACACATGAGTTCTCCAGGCTAATCAATCAACACCTTGGAAAATCCTTTTCAGATTTCATTAATGAATATCGGGTCCTGGAAGCGAAGGACTTACTTGTGTCAAATTCTAACTATACCTTAGAAGCCATCGGGAACCAAGCTGGATTCAATTCTAAATCTGCTTTTTACAAGGCCTTCAAGAAGTTTCAGGGTACTACTCCAGGCCAATTCAAGGCATAATTTCTTGTTCTCTTTTATAAATTGATACAGCTTCGGTTGTAGCAGATAATCATGGTCTGGGTAAAAGATCTAAAATTGTGTCGAACCAATTTTCATCAGCATGAATCACCCATTATCTCTGATTGGGATTATCCTCCTATTGGGAAGTTTCCCATTGTCAGCGCAATCTAGTCTCCAATCGCGTCCATTTAGCCACTTAAGTCAAGCAGAATATTTAGAAGATTTCAAGGTATTCGTTAACACTCTGGTGGAGAAGCATCCGCATCCCTACAAATTCACCGGTAAAGCGACCTTCTGGAAAAAGGTTAAGGAGAAGGAACAACAATTTTCTGATAAGACCACCTTAGCTGAGTTTATTTGGCATTGTAGTGAAATGATTGCCTTGTTAGGTTGTAGTCATACTAGCTTAGGATGGTTCAATCAAGAGGACGCTATGCTTCCCATGGAATTACGATTCCCTTTGGATGCGAAATTGCTTGAGGATCGCCTATACATCTCGGATCCTTTGCGGAATAGTAAAAAGGTACAAGCAGGAGCAGAAATTTTCTCTATCAATGGTTATCCTATATCCGAGATCACAACCCTAGCTTTCCAACATATTAGTTCGCAGGCACACATACAGACCTATAAGCGCTTATTGTTTTCCGGATACATCACGGCCTACATTCCTTTTGTTTTGGGCTTCCCTGAAAAATACGAGATAGTGATAAAAGGTAGAACATCACCTATTCTGCTTGATCCCCTTACTAGCTACAAACCGAAATCAAGATACCATAGAATTGTGTCCAATGCCCCTTGCCAACAAGACCTCTGCTTTCGACAAAATGATAATTACACCGCAATTCTGACCATCAAGAGTTTTGCCTATTACGGGGAACGTTTTGCCACTTTCCGATCATTCATCGATGAAAGTTTTGGGGAATTAAAGGCAAAGGATATTAAAAATCTCATCATCGATTTGCGCTTTAATGGAGGAGGTGCTTCACTAGCTGCTAACCACCTCCTTCAATACCTGGCTCAAACCCCTTACACTTATTTTCAGCACAATGAATTCGACCACCTAAAGGAGGAGCAACAACCTTTTGATAAGGCCTTTAATGGGAGCCTATATATCCTAATGGATGGGGATGGTCAATCAACCACGGGCCACTTTCTATCGCTAATAAAGGAATTCAAGTTAGCAACTATCATTGGCGAGGAGTTGGCTTCCAATAGATTCTGTACTGCCAATCAAAAAAAGTACAGCATGCCGCATTCCGGAATCTCTTTCTCAGTAGCCAGAAATACTTTCATAACTAGCGCACAATCAAGCCCGGATAGCCATGGGGTCTTGCCAGATCATTTCATCACACAAGGTATTGAAGATCACCTGAATAATATCGATACCGTACTAGAATATGCACTACAACTGATCGAAAAGGAATAGCATAGGCAAAAAAATAAAGTCCTTCAGTTACCTGAAGGACTTTACTCTATTTTGAAGTTAAAAAAACAGGGCGGCTGCGATTACTCGCAGCACCCTGTATAACCCCAAAAAACCAAATGAAAACAATCTACATATGAATGCTCTTAATCGAGTATGATTTCTAAACTTGTCTTATTTAACAGGGAACAATCCGGAAAGTTGCAATACGCAAAATCTTTAACACTTGCGAGAGATTTTCATCCGGCTTTTTCCTTATTAAAATAGCTTATAGTGCAAAAAAACAAAATTATTGGATACTTTAATAAATTTTGACCTTTTTTTGCAGCTGTTTCAGGAGCAATGCAACAATCATATTTTGTCCCATATCTCCTTGTTTTGCTCTAAACAATATAATTGTTTTTCACTTGTTTTACAACTCTATAAACGCATTAGTAGTGTTAAAGTTGATTTAAGTCTAATAGGCAATGACCACCCATCCTGCAACATACTGTTAATCAACTCTTTAACAAAGAGGCCAAAAAAGCCTCCAATTCTTACAACTTATTGTTTTATATTTACACAAAATCCAAACAATAACTTTAAATAAATGGCCAAAGCCAAGACCATCTTCGTCTGTACCAACTGCGGGAATGAATCACCTAAATGGAATGGGCAATGCTTCGCTTGTGGAGCCTGGAATACCTATCGAGAGGAAAAAATTGCCGCCAAAACCAAGCAAGAGAAAAAGCAGGAATGGCGTAATGAAAGCTTAGGTAGAAAAAGCCCTAGCCCAGTTCCTTTGACCCAGATTCAAGCTGGAACCACAGAGCGATTGGTTACCCCCGATGGTGAGCTAAATAGAGTGCTAGGTGGAGGGATTGTTCCAGGGTCTATCGTGCTAATTGGCGGGCAACCAGGTATTGGCAAGTCCACTCTCCTACTGCAACTCGCCACCCGGATTCCCGCCAAGATTCTGTACATCTCTGGCGAGGAAAGTGAAGAGCAAATCAAAATGCGCGCAGACCGCCTAGGGTTTCTAACGGACCAATGTTACATCCTCACGGAGACGAACACCCACAAGATTTTGCAGCATGCCGAAGAACTGGAGCCCCAAATCGTCATTGCAGATTCGATCCAAACCCTCGCCTCCCCACATGTGGAATCCATGCCCGGTAGCGTATCACAGATTAGGGAATGCGCCGGGGAATTCCAGCGCTTTGCTAAGGAGAGCAATATCGCCGTATTCCTGATTGGTCATATCAACAAAGAAGGATCGATTGCTGGACCGAAGCTATTGGAACACATCGTGGATACCGTATTGCAGTTCGAAGGGGATAGGCATTATACCTACCGAATTTTACGAACCCTAAAAAATCGATTTGGCTCTACCGATGAAATGGGGATCTATGAAATGAATGCTCAAGGCCTACGCGAGATTAGCAATGCTTCTGAGTTGCTACTTTCTCAAATGGATGAGGATCTCAGTGGAAGCTCCGTAGCTGCTACGATGGAAGGACAAAGACCCATGTTAATTGAGACGCAGGCCTTGGTGAGTTCCGCAGTTTACGGTAATCCTCAACGATCTGCCACCGGATTTGACCTACGGCGTTTAAATATGGTATTAGCCGTCTTGGAAAAAAGGGGAGGCTTCCCACTTGGACAGAACGATGTTTTTCTCAATATAGCGGGTGGTATTAAAGTAGATGATCCGGCCATTGACTTGGCGATTGTAAGCGCCTTAATTTCCTCCTTTGAGGATATTTCTATCCCCTCTGATGTTTGCTTTGCCGCGGAAGTAGGATTATCAGGAGAGATCCGAGCAGTCAGCAGAATCGAGCAACGCATTCAAGAAGCTGAACGCTTAGGTTTTAAGGAAATCTATATCTCAAAATACAATACTAAGGGACTGGAAAAGGAACGTTACGACATTAAAATCAACACCATCGGCAAGATTGAGGAGTTGTATAAAATGCTGTTTGAATAAAAGGTCCGAGGTTCCCCAACAAGGAGTCAGTTGCTGATCTTGTGGATCAGCAACTGGCTTCTGATTTATTCTATAATCAATGGTTTACTAATTTTCTCTCCTTCTGCTCGAATCTGTACTAAGTAAGTACCCTTCTTCGTATTCTCATCCTGCCACACATGTCGATGTGTTCCAGCTCCTAGACCCATTACATTCGAGCTGATGAGTTTGCCATCTATCGTATAAACACCGAATATGACCTTAGTAGCCTTGGCTAACTTGAAACTCACAGTCACTACTCCAGAGGACGGGTTAGGAAACACAGTTAGATCCTGCAAGACCGCTGTTTCCGAAGGAGTGATCTCCACCTCAGGCAATCTATTGCGCAGCGTAGGTTCTGCACCAGGCTGTTTCTCCTTTCCGTCATTCTCTACCTGCAATATGATATCTAGTCTTTGACTTCCGCAAGTATTGGCGAGTTCTTTAGTCTGTTTTCCGATATAACTAAATATCAGAGTCGCACATTCATCTGGCAAAGCGATTCTGTAGTTGCCCTCTAGATCAGTAATGGTGCCTATCTTGGTATCTTTAATTAGCACATTTGTTCCTATCAATGGCTGATTATTCCCATCTTTTACAACACCAGTAATAATAACCTTTCCCACAATTGCTTCCTCCGTAGCACTTTCAGGCTGTTGCTTCCTCATCACTATTTTGCCAGGTTCCGTAGTGGCAGGTAACACAACATCTAGTTTCTGCCCTCCACAGCTTTGCTCAATCTCTTGAGTCACTTTACCGATGTAACTAAAAATGAGGGTAGCACATTCACTTGGCAAGGATAACCTATAATTACCTTCAAGATCTGTGATGGTGCCTATTTTCGTATCCTTAATTAAGATACTAGTTCCAATTAGCGGCTGACCATTCTCGTCCTTTACTGTTCCTGAGATAATGGCTTCTTCCACTTTGGCTTGTTCAGAAGTCATTTCAGGCTTCTCCTTTTTGCCGATCACCACAACCTCTCCAAGATCTACGGTAGCGGGTAAAATCACATCCAACTTCTGTCCTCCACAACTTTGCTCAATCTCTTGAGTTTGACGGCCTACATAACTAAAAATCAGCGTGGCACATTCAGTTGGTAATTTCAATCTATACGTTCCATCAAAGTCTGTAACAGTTCCCGTAGTAGTATTTTTGACGAGGATGCTTACCCCAACTATTGGCTGATTATCTTCATCCATCACCTTTCCCTCTATAATCGGTGCTACAGCTTCTGCTACTGGAGGCACTGGAGATGATTGGGGAGATTCCTGAGATACTGCTGCAGGTTCTATCGATGTGGCAGGCTCCAGCACAAGCTCTTCTTGCTGCAATTCTGACGTCTGATCCGCTTGTACTACTGTAACCTCCTCAGCTTCTGTCACGGGCTCTTCGGCAACCAAAAACGCCTGTGATCCAAGACTCAAGAAAAGTAGTAAAAAGGCCATCAAGATACTCCGATAGATGGGCGGTTGACTTTCGTATTGGCCAAACAGGCGAAAGATGCGTTGGCTAAGAATTCCCTTATTGTTATTTGCGGACATGGCTAATCTTCTTTTAAGTGAAAAATTGGAATTCGGAATTCGCGTTAAAGCCTCGGCATACAGTACGGGTTGATTTTGAACGGCCAGGACCGCATCATCACAACAGTGTTCCCGAGTAGTCCGAATATTCCGAGATATCCACCAAAGCGCAGGATGGTAAAAAAAGACTATTTCAACTAGCGTTTGCAGAATATTGACGGTGAAGTCATATCTGCGAATGTGAGCCAATTCATGCAACAGTAATAATTCTATTTGCTTGGGTTCTAAGCCCGTCATCAAGGAAGTTGGCAGTAAAATCACCGGCCGAAGCAATCGGAAAGTGACTGGATCGTGCACTACTTCAGAAAGCAAGAATCGAACTTTCCGCCGGATTCCCATTTGAGTGCAAAGCCGGCTAAACCGCTCTGCCCAATCTGGTTCTGGCATTTTGACTCGATACGTTTGCAAATAGTGGAGATAAGATAATCCCATAATAAAGTACAAGCAGGACAACACTACTCCTATACCCCAAATAAAGGTGACTAGATTTAACTGACCATCCAACCAAGTAACCGTCTGCTGAAAGCTTTGCTCCCAAGAATATGCCGCTGGCTCGACGGTCGTTGCCTCAAGAGCACGTCCATTATGAACCGTAGCCGTTCCTTGTTCGGCAGCGGGTACATAGCCATAATAAGCCCAGTTAGACTGAAAGGTCATTCCTGACCAGCATACAACTGCCACTAAACCCATTAACAATAAGGCATAGCGAGCATTTACCTGCTTACGAGGAACCATCCTCAACACTAAAGCTAAGACCAAGGCGATTAAGCTAATCTGCCATAAACTGTGGATAATCATCCACCCCAAGGCTTTACCCATTGGCCCAAGGCCAGCACTGAATGAGCTAATCATCTTTTTGTTCTTTTTGAGCTTCAATCCATTTTTGCAATGCTTCTACTTCTTCATCACTGGTTTGTCCCTGTCCTAGGGCATGCATTACCAATTTCATAGCAGAACCTTGATAAACATTGTTTACAAAACGCTGAAATAGATTTTGCTGAACCTCTGCTTGCTTGGGAATAGCTCGGTAATAATGAGTCTTACCTTTCAATTCTCGCTGTACCACATCCTTATCAGTCATTCTCTGCATCTGCTTGAGGATGGAAGTATACCCTACTTCCCGTTTTTGGCTGATCTGTTCATAAATGAAGCGGACCGTGGTCGGTTGATGTTCCCAAAGAATCTGTAGAATCTCTAATTCTGTTGCTGAAGGTTGATAATTGTCTCTATTTTCCATACCAAGTAGTTATCTACCCATTGCGCCTAGGTAGAGAATGAGGAATATGATCATATGTCCACTGCAAATATATACGACACGCGCCGTAGATGCAAGAAAACCTACGACACGTGCCGTATTTTAACATTTCCAAATAAGAGGTTTACCTGTTCAGCATTACCTGAAAAGGCATATAAAAACCTACTAATCAACCACATAAATGAAAAACATAGCATTCCATGGATTCGTCAACCATTAATTTTTTTTCATGGATATACTAGTGGAACTTTGTATTCAACCTTTGTGTTTTAGAGTTTTCATCTCTTGACTTTAATCCATCATACACTCATCTAGCACTATGTCTAATAGCGAAAACAAGCAAATCCAAGCTCTAATTCGTCGCTTTCAAGCGATCTATAATGGACACCCCTGGTATGGTACCAACATCTTGTCCTCTTTAAAGCAGATCACTCCAGAGATGAGTCTGCAAACACTCCTACCTGAGAAAAAGAACATTGCCGAGATCTTAAAGCACATCGTGGCCTGGCGTCAATTCCTCATTGAGCACTTGCAAGGCAATAGTAGCTATCGTATTGAACTAAACTCAGAACTAGACTGGCCATCCATCGAAGATTTGAGCTGGCATGATCTATTGGAACAACTGCGGGAATCCCAGGAGCAAATCCTTCAGTTATTGTCGGGGCAAGAAGATACTTTGTTGAAAAAGACCTTATCGAATGTCGGAGAACCTTACAACTTTCGCTATCTGATTGAGGGCATACTCCAACATGATGCCTACCATCTCGGGCAAATCAACTTACTTGTATCCTACTTCGTAGCACAGGCAAAATAAGCTGTTTCAGCTACTGGCATCGAACAAGTTGGCCAATCTTACGTTCATTTGAATATGAGCGATAAGCCCGAACAAATCCCACGCGATAAACCCATCTTATTATTTGACGGGGTGTGTAACCTATGCAATGGCTTGGTGCAATTTATTATCAAGCGCGATCCAAAAGGCCATTTCCGCTTTAGTGCATTGCAATCTGAAGCGGGGCAATCTTTGCTCATGGAGGCTGGACTAGATCCTGCTGCTCTAAATACCGTGGTCATGTTCGACAGCGGACAGTTTTACACCCATTCGAATGTACCTTTACAAATCGCTTGGCACTTAGGAGGACTTTGGCGCGTATTTTACGTGTTCAAACTAATGCCCAAATGGATCAGGGACCGGATATATGATTGGATTGCTCGGAATCGATACAAGTGGTTTGGACAAAAAGAAAGCTGCATGATTCCTACGCCAGAACTAAAGCAACGATTCCTGTAACCCTTACGCTCATTTGACTACCCAATAGGAAGGTTAAAACCAAAGACGCAATTCGCATTGCCCTATCAGGTACGGTAGGCATTTGCACATTACTGAGTATCCCCGGATACTCCCCTAACTCACAATTCAAAACAATGTCAACAAGAAGAACCTTTCTTAAGCAGGGTGGCCTGCTTGCTGGAGCATCCCTACTCCCGATGCATCACATCATGGCAGAAGTGATGGGTATTGAAGCTGGAGAAATGAAGCCCCTTAGACGCAATGTAGGAATCTACATGGAACGAGGTGGTACGATCGGATGGATGATCGACAAAGAGGGCGTGATCGTAATCGACACCCAATTTCCCGATCAAGCCAAAAACCTCATCGGAAAAATTAAAGAAAAAACGGATCGCCAGGTCGATCTACTGATCAATACACATCATCACGGAGATCATTCGGGTGGGAATATAGCCTTCAAGGGCTTCGTCAAGCAAATCGTGGCGCATACCAACTCTAAATTTCATCAAGAAAGGGTAGCCAAAGAAAGAGGAACACTAGAAAAGAATCTTCTACCAGATACAACCTACGACACCAACTGGTCTAAAAAGATCGGGGGGGAAACAGTGAGCCTACACTACTTCGGAGCGGGCCACACTAGTGGAGATACTTTGATCCATCTTGAGAATGCCAATGTCGTGCATATGGGAGATCTCATGTTCAATCACCGTATGCCCAACATTGACGCCGTCGCTGGAGCATCGATCAAGAATTGGATAAAGTTGCTAAAGCAGGCCAGAAGGACCTTCGACAAGGATACCCTTTACATTTTCGGTCACGCTGGACAAGGGTTTGAGGTAACGGGCTCCGCAGCTGACTTGAAAGAAATGGAGATTTACCTCAAGAAGCTCCTAAAATATGTGAAGAAGGAACAGAAGAAGGGTACTTCATTGGAACAACTCAAAGAAAAGACAGAGCTTATCCCTAAAGCTGAAGATTGGCAAGGTGGACGATTTAAAAACGTCAACCTGCAAGTAGCTTGGGATGAACTCAAGCAAGCTTAGTATCCATCAGAGGGAAGTTGGAATCTGCACTGAGAACCTTTGTCCTCTCTCATCTTTCCGACTTCCCTCCTTGCTTTTGGCTTTTACTGGCCTGGCAGTTGAGACAGCAACTTGATCACTTCTTCTTTCTTGAACTCGTCTTTTTCCGTTTTCATTCGCTCAAGAAAAACACGTGTCTCCGATATTTCTCCCTGCGCTAAATAACACAGGGCTCTATACCAGCGTGCGGGCTCGTAATACCTTCCCCGTTTTTCGGCAATCACCTTATTCAAGAATTCGATCGCCTTCTTTGGGCGAGGAGTAGACAATTCCAAATGGCTAACGCCTAAATAGAAATTAACGACAGCTTTCGGAGGTCTATCGTTTTCTAAAGCTTCCTCAAAGGCGGCTACAGCACCAACGTAATCGCCATTTCCATAATTTTCCGTGGCTCTATTCCAAGTTTCTCGTTCTTCGTCGGTACCACCGGCACGAACAGGTGGCGGTGCAGGATAGGTTTCGTAATAACGTTGGAATAAGCTCCCCGTAGGACCTCCCCCAACAGCCTTTTCTCCGGCGCCGCCGCTACACTGCCAACCCAATAAAGCCAAGGTACACATAAGACCTAGGAGGCGTAAACCAGACAAAACTGATGCTTTCATATTTTAGCTGTTTTAGATGCGAAAGTAAGCAAATAATGATCGCGGAAAAAAAAGGCTAGAGAATTGATAAGCTACCTTAATCTCTATATCTTCGCGACTTTCCTGAAATTGCGGAACTATTTGTTCGGCAATTGGATTGCAAAGAAAAAAAAGTTGTTAAAAATGAGCAAGCGAACAGAGATCGCTCAGCTATTAGCTGAGCCCAAAATCGGTGAAAAAGTGACAGTCATGGGATGGGTAAGAGCCTTCCGTTCCAATCGCTTCATTGCATTGAATGATGGTACTGGCATGAAGAATGTGCAGGTAGTGATCGATTTTGAAAATATGGATGAAGAGATCTTGAAGAAGATTAATTTTCACGCTTGTCTCAAAGTGGTAGGTAATTTGCAGGAGTCGCAAGGCGCGGGTCAGTCCGTTGAGATCATCGCCGATGAAGTGGAAATCCTGGGCGGAAGTGATCCTGAGGAATATCCACTACAGCCGAAGCGCCAGACCATGGAGTTCTTGCGCGACAAGGCTCATCTGCGCATGCGCACCAACACTTTCAGTGCTGTTTTTCGCATTCGTCACGCTGTGGCCTATGCCGTGCATAAATATTTCAACGACAAAGGATACTACTATCTTCATACCCCTATTGTGACTGGCAGTGATGCTGAGGGTGCGGGGGAAATGTTCCAAGTAACTACGCTGGATCTAAACAACCCGCCAAGAACAGAAGAAGGCAAGATCGATTTCAAAGAAGATTTCTTTGGAAAAGCTACTAACCTAACGGTTTCTGGTCAATTACAGGCAGAGATTGGCGCTTTGTCTATGGGAAAGGTCTACACTTTTGGGCCTACCTTCCGAGCAGAGAACTCCCATACGACGCGTCACTTATCAGAGTTCTGGATGATTGAACCTGAGGTCGCCTTCTTCGACATCTTCGACGATATGGATCTCGCGGAAGATTTTGTAAAGTACCTGATCAACTACGTCCTAGACAACTACCCAGATGATCTGGCTTTCTTGGATCAACGTATCCAGCAGGAAGAGAAAAACATGCCCAAGGAGAAACGCCGGCCAATGGGATTAGTAGAAATGCTTCGTTTCGTAGTAGATAATGATTTTGAACGCATTACTTACTCTGAAGCCATCAACATTCTTCGCAACTCCAAACCCTTTAAGAAAGGACGCTTCGAATTTGAGCCGACCTGGGGTGCGGATCTGCAGGCTGAACACGAACGCTTCCTGGTAGAGAAGAAATTCAAAAAGCCAGTGATCGTACGCGATTATCCTAAGGATATCAAGGCCTTCTACATGAGAATGAACGATGACGATAAGACGGTTGCTGCCATGGATGTGCTTTTCCCATTCATCGGAGAAGTAATCGGAGGCTCACAACGAGAGGAACGAATCGATATCCTTAAGTCCAGAATGGCCGATATGGATATTCCGGAAGAGGAATTGTGGTGGTACCTCGATTTGAGAAAATTCGGAGGAGCGCCACACGCCGGATTTGGACTAGGGTTCGAAAGAATGGTACTCTTTATTACGGGAATGACCAACATTCGCGATGTGATTCCTTTCCCTAGAGCACCAAAAACGGCTGAATTTTAAGCGATTTCGAAGGAAAATCTCCGCAAGAGATTTCTCCATAAAATACTTTATGCGACCCGAATTTAGGTATACCCCTAAGTTCGGGTTTCTTTTTTTCGAGCATCAACTTTCCTTAGCAATCAACTCCACTTGTTCAATATCGTACAGAATCTGTCCACATTCGAACAGTACGCCTCACTACATCAACACACTAATCACCTGTAATGCAACACTTTACACAACAACATTCGCTTTGGCATGGGATTGGCACCTAGGTTTCCTATACAGTAAACAACAAAAAATGCATATGAAACTTCAACAATCCATTCTACCGATAGCTTTTTTGCTACTTAGTGTACAAATCACCTTTGCCCAGAACAAAACGGTCAAAGAATCCTATAGCAACATCGACAAAGTCGAGTTTGAAGTAATTTCCGGAGATATTCAGATCGGAGCAAGCTCCGATGATCAGGTCCGCCTAGAGGGAGAATACGATCCGGATCAGGTACAAGTATCGATCTCGAGTTCTAACGGTAGATTGAAGATCAAGGAAAAATCCAAAGCACGTCGTATGGACGAGGCTTCTTCCTGGACATTGAAGGTCCCGAACGATATTCTTGTCCGCAGCAACACTGCCTCAGGTAATGTGCAAGTCCAGGGCGTCAACCTGGAGCTCTACTCCAATACCGGAAGTGGAAACTTTAGTTTTGAAAATATTCAAGGTCTTATCCAATTGAATACAGGTTCCGGAAACATCATGCTTGTTGAATCCCAAGCCAAAGCAAACTGCAATACAGGCTCAGGTAATATCAAGATCTCTGGTAGCGACGGAAACTTGGGTTTGAATACAGGTTCTGGAAGGATTAGCCTTGATGGTGCAGCTGGATCTATCAGTGCCAACTCTGGATCTGGAAACGTTACCGGAAAGAATATGAGGCTCACCGGCTCTTCTAGCTTCAATACGGGCTCTGGGGATGTATCCCTGGGCTTGGCAGCGGCGCCTAATGGGAATGTTAGTGTGAATGCTGGATCTGGCAACTCCAGTCTCGAAATGAACGGATTCCAATTCAATGGAGAATTGGTAATGCAATGCGGTGAAAAAAGTGGAAAAATTAGAGCACCTTTTTCTTTCGATAAAGAGGAGGTCATTGAGCAGGGAGGAAGGAATAACAATATGATCCGAAAGACAAAGAGCTTTGGTAATTCTGGTACCAAGATTCAAGTATCTACCGGTAGTGGTACCGCAAAAGTAAGTAAATAAGTAATGCGCTTGAAGGCCGTTCACCGGGTGACTAGTCACCCGGTGAACGGCTACCCCTACATCGGATGTACCGTATGTCCTCCATCCAAGACGATATTCTGCCCCGTCATAAAGTCGCTAGCAGAAGAAGCTAAAAACACTGCGATGCCCTCCATTTGCTCCAAAGTTCCAAACTGCCCCGTTACGGATCTTCTCAACACTGCTTCCTTAAAGACAGGAGGTGTCTTGATTGACATCTCCGTTTCCACGTAACCTGGAAGGATCGCATTGACTTGAATGTTATTACGTCCCAATTCCACCGCCAGCGCACGTGTTAGCCCTAAAACAGCAGCTTTAGTAGTAGCGTAACCCGAGGCATAGCCCATTCCCATCAGCCCCGCTACAGAAGAGGTCACGATCAATTTACCCGGAGCCTTTCGTTCCAACAAGTGGGCAATGACCTTGCGATAGGTATATACCACGCTGTTTAAATTCAGGTCCAAAACCCCTTGCCAGTCGGCATCACTGATCTGATGGAGCATACCCCTGGGGCCTCCTCCACCCGCATTCGCAAAACAAATATCGACCTGGTCAAAATGGCTTACCGTGGCAGCAAAAGCGTCATCTACCTGAGCTTGTTCCGTAATGTCGCAAACAAAAGCTGCCGTATCTCCGCCCAAAGCTTGCAGGGATTCAACGGCAGCCGTATTCTTCTCGCTATTCCTTCCCCAAATCGCCACTCGCGCCCCGGCCTTTACTAGCCCTTTGGCGTAAGCTAATCCTATTCCACTGTTCCCTCCTGTAACGAGTGCCACCTTCCCATCTAACTTAAAAATATCCATATAGCTGTTTCTTATGATTGAAATCTATTTCAGTTCAAAGGCCAATAATACATTCCCCTCCTTCTCCCCAAACTTGGCATACCCAGAGGTAACAAAGACTTGGTTTTCCACGACAATTGGACCATCTGAATCTATCGCTCCGCCAAAAGCTTTCACTCCATTTACCGCCTCAAAGTCCTTTTTGGTATCGTAGGCCCACAATTCCCGGCCATCATCAACGGCATAGGCTTTCAAAAAACCATCCAAGGTGCCTCCGAAGACGACTTCTGGAG
This sequence comes from uncultured Lewinella sp., assembly GCA_913057785.1. GTDB lineage: Bacteria > Bacteroidota > Bacteroidia > Chitinophagales > Saprospiraceae > DT-111. The sequence goes on from CAJXPD010000021.1 coordinate 38,512, forward strand.
TCAGCGTGATGGCGGCGGAGAGGCCAGGTCCACATCCTCGTATACTCAGGGGCGGGCAGCGGTTTTCCTCGATGGTGGACCAGAGGCGTTTCCCATCAGCGACGTTGAGGGCGTGAAGGCCGGGCACCTTAGGTTGTTCCTTATTGATGCTGTAGGTTCCTCGATCATTGATTGGGACAAAAAGTGTATTCCCGTCAGTAGCCATGCCCCAATGGACGCCTCCCATAGTTCCTCCTCTACCTACTAACTGTTTCCATACGATAGCTCCATCTTGGTCAGGATCCAAGGCATGCACAAAGCCGGACTTTTGTCCCGCTAGCAATAGGTCCTTGCCATCAAGCTGTACTAAAATCGGAGGAGCGCCATAGTCCGCATCCGGCCCGTTCTCCTCTGGACAGTTTGCACGACTGGTCAAGGTAACACAAGCCCCATTCCAGGCATCTTTGGGCAAGGTTTGCTGTACCCATAGCTTCCGGCCATCATCTAGCGAAAAAGCGATGATGGCGTCACTAGTACCCGTGGCTGGGCGAGTATAATTTTCTCCGGTCCCGATATATAGACACCTCCGCTTGGGGTCTATGGTTACGGCCGTCCAGATGGGGGCACCGGAAGGGGCCATGATGGGTACACCCTTGCTATTGGCTCCTTGCTCCCTTGGGGTTTCATCAATCGTATAGGTTTTCCAGACTATGGAACCATCCGTTCGATCCAAGGCTACCATAGAACCTCTGAAGGTACAGCATGCATATTGCTCATTCACAGCGGACACCACTTCCGTTGAAGAAACGGGAATATATAGCCGATCTTCAAACAAACTGAGCGTACCGGTAATAGTGGCCACGGGATGGTCATCAATCTTTTTCTTCCATAGTAGTCGCTTATCTTCAAGATCAACTGCATAGACACTGGCATTGAAATCCCCAAAGTAAAGGCGATTGGCTTTTCCGGTCGAGTCTCTACCAATCACCAGGGCTGATCGGATTTCAGCATCCGCTTGAAAGGTCCATAGGGTGCAACCCGTTTCTCGGTTCAAGGCGTAGATGGTTCCTGTTTGGCTGGCCGTTAAGATCACATTGCCCGCTATGGTGGGCTGCACTCTGGCTCGGGAAGCATTGGGAAAGGCAAATACCCAGCTCAATTCTAATTCCGTAACATTAGCCGCATCAATTTGTAGATCATCTTGATTATAGTAGCGTTGGTTGCTTGGACCAATCCCCCAATTGTCAACTCTTGGGTAGTCTGATAAATAGGCATCCGTTGCTTCTGCTGCACACTTGCCTTTCATGACAGTCGTGGCCATCGCACCTTCTTCTACCTCCGAAATGTAAGCGGCCAAGGCCAGTTGCTGCTTTTCCGATAGCATGGCAGCTTGGTTCTGCATCACTCCCGTTTTGAAGGCTGCCAAGATACGCTCCTGGGGGAGCAACTTAAGCGCTTCGATTCTAGGAGCTTCCGGACTGTCCCCATTGTGACACATCGCACAACGAGTGTCATAAATTTCTTTCACCTCCACATCAGCTGTAATGGACTCAGTGGACCATTTCTTGGTTTGAGATTTGAGGAAGAAAAAAAGTCCAATCAAAATCAAAGCGATAGCTAGTAGTACTTTCTTTATCATGGGAATGGAGTCACATTTAGAATTGAGCTAAACTAAATTTCGGGTCCGTGGCCTGTCGCAAGGAAAATACATTTCCATCTATATCATGGGCATACACCATCCAGTAGTGCTCTAATTGCTGTGGTGCACTCACGAATTTCACCCCAAGTTCCTTTAGCCTGCCGTACTCCTTCTGGATATCTAATACTTCCAAGGAATAGGTATAACCCAAATCAGTAGGTTTGCGTTGATAATTTGTATGAGGGGTAGCGTGAGGCGGTTGATATTCCATCAGTTCCAGCTTTTTGCCACGTCCATCTAGCATAAACCAAGCCGCTTTAAAGGAAAGGCTATCGAGGTCCGCTACCTCCCCAAAGGCTGGATTATCCTTATATAATCCTACGCGGTAGGGTTCAATTTCGAATACCGTATGATAAAAGTCCGTTAAGCGCTCAATCTCGGGGCTGAGGATGGCTACCTGGGTCATCCACAATGGATTCTGTTTTGCCCATTTTTGCCCAATTGACAAACGAATCACAAAGTCAGACATCTGTTCCAGTTCCATCATGTTACCTTCTGGATCATAAGCATAAGCATAACTCACCCCATAATTCCCTAAAGCAACCGGGCCATTTCCCCTGGTTAGCATTTCTACACCTGCTGCCTTAAATTTGTCATAACCTGAATCTGAAGCAGCCGATTGATAGCAAGTGTGGGTCATACCTGGTCCTTGTGGAGGCATCTTGCTAATTATGGAATCCTCTTGTTGGTTAAATTCAACCAACTCCAGAAACATATTGGGACCCTTTAGCACCGCCTTTTCATAACTTATACCTTCTTCCCCATACAATTGATCAGCAGATGCATTTTGACTTACGGCAAACCGATCCAGCACCTCAAACTGTGTGGCCCGTTGATAGAAGTCTATCATCTTATCTAAGTCTAAAACCGTGATGCCTACATGATTAAAACCAATAATGGAAGTAGGTGATTGGGTAATGGTGGGTTTGGGATTGATCCGAGCATGTATCCGGTAAGCCAAATAGCCCGCCGCGAGAACGACGAATAACAAAAAATATAGCAGAATCTTTTTTAGTATCCGTTTCATACACATCTTTTGACTTAAGCAAATGGGCCTTTCTAGCCGTTTATGAGCAAGTTACAAGCCCATGAGGTAAAGGTAAATTTTGCTATATTTGACAAGTTGGCTATAAAAGAATCTTTTTTGTTCGAAAAAGTAATAAAAGCATGAATGTCAGTACTTTTCAAATCAATAGTACTAATCCTTATGCTTACCTAGAAAGCCTGCAAAAGATCGGGAATAGAAAACGTTCTTTGTGGAGTGGAGTTGAATTGGACCTCAATACGCCGAAATCAAGAGGCAACTGCCAGGTATTTATCAAGGAAGATTTTCACTTCTATCGCTCCAATTATCAAATTGGGATCGATATCCTCCTGAAAGGTAAAAAAGAAAAGGAAGACAAAGAGTATATCGACTTTAGGGTCGACAGCTTGGGGCGAACTTTCTTTACCTACAAGGAATGGCAATCGCTTTCACGGCCTCAAAATGAGAAGTCCTATCACATCTTTTTAAAGAAGAAAATTCTTGGTATTGACGAGCAGACTTTTACGTTAAAGAATAGTAGAGCCCGTCAAGATCACCGTCTGCATAAGCTCTCCACGGAGATACTCTCCATCCTACCTACCGGTAACAAAAATGCCTTGTTAATAGAAAGCAAGATCTTAGAATTTATTTACACCTATCTAGAGTATCTACATGCGCCGGTGGAAGAGCCCCCCGCTTTCTTGTTGAGTGATTACCATATACAGTGTCTACATGATGCAAAGGCAGTATTGAAAAACAGCTATAACAATCCACCTGGAATCGAAGGCTTATCCAAGAAAGTTGGGATCAATAGCAATCAGTTAAAACTGGGCTTTAAGTACCTTTTTGGAATTACAGTTCGGCAGTTTGTGATCGATCTGCGGCTGCATCAGGCCAGGCAGTTGATTCTCGATACTTCACTCCCCTTGGGCCACATCTGCCAGCGTATAGGTTATACCAATCACGGCCATTTTTCGAAATTGTATAAGGATAAGTATGGGATCAGTCCGCTCAAAGATCGATCTGTAACAAGAGGCCGACGCTAATTTAGATATGATGAATTATGCCTGCATTTTGTAAATGAGCTACTATCATCTTTGAGCTGCACCAGATCTTCCAGACAATTTTCCTGGCTCGATTGGCAATTCCAATTTACCGCTGTACCTTGGCTATTGTTTAGCAAAATGAAAAACCATGCACAAGTACCTTCTTGCTCCCTCACTATTGGGACTCATCTTTCTATTGGCGTGTTTCAGTTGCCAGTCCACTTCTCAAGCTGATGAAACAAGCTCCGATTCACCTTCCAAACCCAATATCATTTACATTTTAGCAGATGACCTTGGTTATGGAGATCTTGGCGTTTTTGGCCAACAAAGGTTTCAAACCCCACATCTAGATGCCCTCGCACAAGGAGGGATGATGCTCACCCAACATTACGCTGGAACCACCGTCTGTGCCCCTTCTCGCTCCAGTTTGATGACGGGTTTGCATACTGGTCATACGCCCATCAGGGGCAATAAGCGCACACCACCAGAAGGGCAACAACCTTTACCCAGTGAGAGTATCACTGTTGCCGAAAAATTGAAAGAGGGAGGCTATGTCACTGGGGCCTTTGGCAAATGGGGATTGGGTGGTCCAGGATCAGAGGGTGCCCCAGAAAACCAGGGCTTTGACACCTTCTTCGGCTACCTTTGTCAAACGCTAGCCCACAATTATTACCCTTATCATCTCTGGGATAATCAGGATAAACTCATGTTAAAAGAAAATGAGGGTAAAGCGGAAGGCACCTACGCTCCAAATTTGATCCATGATGAAGCACTGGCCTTTATTGAGGACAATAAGGATACTAGCTTTTTCCTTTATTATCCCTCCGTGATCCCACATGCGGAATTGTTTGCGCCAGCAGCTTACATGGAAAAACATCGGGGAAAATACGATCCAGAAAAATCCTACAAAGGAAGAGATGATGGAGAAAGATACAGACTAGGACCTTATGGATCGCAACCTGAGGGGCACGCCGCCTTCGCCGCGATGGTAAATCTATTGGATGATCAAGTGGGGGAAATTAGAGCAAAATTAGAAGCATTAGGTATAGCCGACAATACCTTGATCATTTTCTCTTCCGACAATGGGCCGCACCTTGAAGCCGGAGCCGATCCAGATTATTTCGATAGCAACGGCCCGATGAAGGGCTACAAGAGAGATCTCTATGAGGGAGGAATCCGTGTGCCAACCATCGCTTATTGGCCCGGCACCGTGGCCGCGGGTACTAAAAGCGACCATTTATCCGCCTTTTGGGACCTCTACCCTACCCTATGTGAAGCAGCTGGGATAGCGAGTGAATCAAAACTGGACGGCATTTCCTTTTTACCCACACTAATGGATAAAGAACAGCCACAGCATGAGTACTTGTATTGGGAGTTTCACGAACGGGGCGGGCGGCAAGCTGTCAGAAAGGGTAAATGGAAAGCCGTGAAGTACGATATTTTCAAAGCCCCTCAACGAGGGATAGAGTTGTATGATATTTCTCAAGATATAGGGGAAGAACACGACTTGGCAGCAGAACACCCTGAAATCGTAGAAGAGCTCGCGGAAATCATGTTGTCGGCTCGGGAGGAATCCTCCATCTTCCCTTTCGAAGCAAAGATTAAGGTTGAATAGGAGTTAGCGTATTCCGCACGGATCGAATGTCGTCGGGGCGTACCCGGCAACAGCCTCCTAGCAACTTGGCGCCTAGGCCATGCCAATTCTCTACTTGATTGGATAGCGGCTCCCCAGCACTACCGGCTATCCAGCACTTGGCGATGGGGTCGTAAGCTTCCCCGCGGTTTGGGTACACCAACAAAGGGATGTTCACCTCCTCTTGCACCTGCCCCAACAGTGGGGTAATCCATTGCGGCGCGGTACAGTTGATTCCTACGGCAACAATCTGTGGGGACTTCAAGGCGAGTTTTACTGCTTCTCGAAAGGTTTCTCCGCTTGAGATATGCGCCCCATCCCGGCAGCTGTAACTCAAGAAGGCCACTTGTCTCGGGAATGCCGCCAGCAATTCGATCAAAACCTCAGCTTCAGCCAAGAGAGGAATGGTTTCAATAGCAAGCAGGTCTGGTTCCGCTGCCACCAATTGTTCTAAACGAGGTCGATGAAAACGTTTTAGTTCTTCGGCATTGACACCATACTCTCCGGTGTATTCGGAGCCGTCGGCCAAGTAAGCCCCATAAGGCCCTACCGAAGCGGCCACTAATGGTCTTAGACGTCCTTCGGCCGCAGCTTCCAGAGCAAATTCATCTCTTACAGCTTTGGCCAGTTCCACACTTTTTTGGAGAAGTTTAGCTATAGCCAGGTCATCCAAGCCTCTTTTGGCTAAGCCGGGATAGGAGGCTTGATAAGAGGCGGTGGTGATTAGGTCAGCTCCAACCTGTAGGTAGGTACGGTGCACCTCTGCTATCGCTTCCGGATGTTCAAGTAGGACTTTGGCGGACCAAAGTGGATCATTAAGATCCATGCCTAGATGTTCCAATTCGCTAGCCAAGCCCCCATCCAGAACCAAGTAATCTTGTTGTTGGAGGAAAGGGGCTAGACAATTATCTAATTGATGCATGTGGGAAGATACGGATACCTTTAATGGGGCTGAAACAACAGGCGTTTAAACTGCATTCGAAAGATTGAAGATTCCACGGGAAGCACCATTTGAAAGCGATCATCTAGATCGAGGGTACGAAAAAGAACTTTCCCACTCACGCGTTCTCCCTTTCGCAAGGTGGTTTTACGCAAGGTAAAGTCTGTCCAGAAGTTCCGATCCTGAGGATCAGCCGCTGGCAATTCTTGCACTACCCGCGGGCTAGAAAGGTCTATAATCAGATTAGGTACGATAGAGACTAGATCAACGGCCAAATCTAGATTGTTATATCCTCCATCAAAGCTATTGGCGCTGACATTATTGTTGGAAGAATTTGAATTCCCATCTCCATCCGAAGTAGCAATAATCGCTGCTGTAGCAGCTACAGCAGCAACACCGATCGCCACGGCAGCATTCTTTGAATTAGCTTCTTTTCTGGAAGCCTCCATATCCAAACCTAGGAGCATGACCTCTGGGTCGGCAGCTCTCATTTTCATGCCTTTAACTTCCAGGTAAAATTGCTTCGGATCTACCAGTACCTCTTCTTCTCCGTAGTTAGTAACCTCGACATCGAAGAACAAGTACTCTCGGTTGTTGCCGTTGAAGGCCGCCTGCACCTCTAGCTCGCCAGCTTGTTGCCGGGCGAAGGCCTGGCCGTACTGCCAGCGGACATCTTCATCAACCGGCTCGACCCGCACGACCGGCTTAGGTGTGAAACAGGAAGAAAGAAGTAAGATGGAACAAATACTGACCCCCGTAAGGAGCCGAGGAAAGCTTCTTGTAGAATTGTTTTTCATAGCTTGATCTGGTTTTTATGTATACCAAAATTACAAGCAATGACATCAAACTACAAGTGCCACATCTGTCTTTTAGACAGGTTTAACATTTATCCCGATAAATCAAAGGAAGATCAGGCTAGCTTGCTCAGCCATGCACAAGGCCGTTTGAGTAAACATAAAACTAGGGAAGGACGCAGGAACCGCCAGTGCTCACTTCAAGGGTAATGAATGCTTAAATGAAAAGTTGTCAAAAGCAAACACTGGCGAATCACCTGAGAGAAGAAGGTTAATGTGATCTGAGATAGCACAACTCAGACCCGATTTACCTTCCTACTTCCGATTTCAAACAGAAGAAATCGGAGGTGTTTAACTACACTAATACTGTCATTTCTTTATTCATTTGGCATGTCTCCTATTACCTATTAGCTCCGATAGTAATATGATCTACCCTTGACTGTTTGGTCAAGTAATTCCCTAAAGTTCTTAGGGTGGTGAATTTGAGGTGCAATGTTCTAAATCCTCATCAAAATCTGAAGTCCAGGCAAAGTCTTTCTTCAATTACAACCTATAGAACCACAGCGCTTCAAACAAACATGAAGCACTCAACTAGTTCTATTCTAAGGGATTTAAGGAATGCTACCAGCTTTAGCTCAATCGCAATAGGATATCGATGTGTCGATCATCAAAGCTAACTGGATAGCTTCCGGCCTTAATGTGAGCAGCAGATAAATTTAGCTGTGCTACCAGCCAGGCTGGTAATTCAAAGGCCTCCTCCATTTTGAAACGCCCTAGGCGAAATTGACGGTCTATTAGATTAGCACATAAACCATCCATAGGCACTCGAAGTCGCAATCGGTTATTTCTAACGCCTGCAATTTCGGTTCGGACGCTGCGGCAGGGCATTACGGTCGTAGCATTGTCTACCGGGCTAACTTTGCAAATGCCGATACCTGCACAATTTTTTTTCGGTGAGCCGAATATTACTTCGGCGGTAATGATCGGAGAGTTCTTTAGCTGAATCGCTGTAGCTTCAGCAGTTTTTAGTGTTGTCATTGTTCATAGAAATTAAAGGATGATAGTTTCTCATGTTAGGTTTTGAAAGACCACGGAAAATATATGCATCCCTAAGTTGCCTCCAAAGGGATCATACTGATGCAATGCAAGAGCAATGTGTTGAGTGAAATGGGTTAGAGTGGGTACACAATAGAAAAGTGGAGTAAGCTGAAGTCAGGTTCCTGACTTAGATCAGTGTACTGTTCATATGTATACGCAGCACATGTCCCAAAGTTTCATTTTGCTGCCTTGCTAAATACGCATAGTTGACCAGTCAGAGGTCACAATTTGGGTAGACTAGGAACGAACTTAGATTAAGGAGAACATATATCGGGGACCCTTTGTCAGGCTTGAGTGTGGGTATTAAGGTCGAACAAATATAAAAAAATAGATTATAAAAATCAACCGGGCAGCTTTTGAGCTTTCTACAAGACAATACATTGATCTACTCCTCGTTCCTTTCCACTCTTACCGCACTGCAGCCATCAGTTATTTCCGATCTCAATGGAACGCTTAGGGTATTGGCACTTTCGCTACTTCAAGCTCCAAACAATCAGCGCTTAGCACGAAGTGAACGAAGGTCCTAACTGATTTCGTATCAAAAATCACCGCCAAAGCTTCTTTTGCCAAATAAAACCAGCTGGACAACTCGATGGCTTTTTTGTCTAAGTTCTTGTCGCTCCCGGCATAGCTACTATTTTGAATCATGATCCATCCTTGATCCGTTTCAAGTAAGAGATCAATAATGGTCTCAAATAATTGGCCATTATGGTAATGCCGAATTGGGTATTTACGAAGTTCCCGCTTTGCTGGATAATGTTGTGCTACAAAATTTCGCCATTGTGTGCCGGCATGTACCAAACCTTCCATTTCAAGCATCTCTGCTACTTCAAAGCGATCTATGATGCCTTCTGCCATTTGCTCCCGTAATGCTGGGGCATAACTTATTCGGTCGGCTGTGTGAAAGGCTTTGATCGCCTTCGCCAGCGAGTATTTATCAAAATCATCCAGTAAACGAAGCTCTTTCAGGTAAGACATTCGGGCTACTACCTGACCGGTCTGACTCAGGTTCGCAGGAGTCTCCTTCTTGAGGTCTATCTTAAGAACCGGATGTTCCTGCTTTCCAGCTGCCGGTTCGATGAAACGAATATCGGCTTCTTCCAATTCAGCTGTTGGGAATGCCCTTGGGTAGATGAAGGTCTCAGTTTCTTTGTTGAGGTAATGCTCATCCCACACCCACGGAGACTCATAGGTAGCCTCTTCCAGGGTAGGGAAATCGCCTTGTCCATTATGCCATACCCGATTGAGCCAGCGGGTGGGTTTAGGCCCAGTAGGGATGACCAGATAGTCCCTAGCTCTTGTTATGCCTACGTAAAGTAATCTGGCCTCCTCTTGCAAAGCCATTTCCGTCTGTTGCTTTTGGGCTTGACTTTCCGCGATTCGCTCCTCCAGTTGTGTCTTCCGAATCTGATCCGCATAGGGATTTACCCAATACCGCAACCAGCGATTGCCCAGCACATTATTCAGATCTACTTCTTCAGATTCCGCTACAATTTCCATCCCCCAAACGTCAGCACGAAGTGGACCTTCTAAGCTGTGACAGATTACCACGGGCCATTCTAGACCTTTGCTCTTATGGTAAGTTAAAATCTGTACGGCATCAGGTCCTTCACCGGATCCTTGCGCATCCTTTTGCTCATTCTCTAAGTCGTTGAGCCAAAGCAACATTCCGCCTAAGGACGCCGCACTATGTAGTCGATTACAAGCCTCTTCATATTGTAGTGCCAAACGACGAAGCACATCCACATTGTCAAGACGCTGAGCGGTTTTACCCCAACTGACGATCAATCTTCTGAGATCTAGCTCCTGCAAAACCATGTTTAAGATCTCAGCTCCAGACAACTCCTCGACCTGCGTCCTCAAGCGATCCAATTTGGCAATCAGCTCTTTTTCGGAAGCCCAAAGTGCGGGATGCTTTTCGCCCTCTACTGCCTTGAGGTAATCCAATCGGTGTTCGATGATCTCCTTGATGGGCATTTCGGCCGCCAGGAGCAATATCTCAGCCACGGAAAGGGAATCTTCCGGATGAAGGATGTACTTGAGGCAGGCCAAGATCAATTTGGCCTCGGCGGTCTGAAGAAGACCATTCCTAGCAATGGCCGCCTTGATGCCAGCCCGGTGCAGGGCTTCTGCCATCAATTGGCAGGCGGCGTTGGACCTACAGAGGATTGCAACATCTCCTAGCTGTGCCTTACGATAAGTCTTACTGCCCTTTGGCTGGATCATAACACCGCGGTCCAGCCAAGCTTTCAGGCTAGTAGCGATCGCATTCTCCATCCACGGTTTACCTGGGGGGCGGCCCTCTCCATCCACCTGAAAATGCCAATGCACCAAAGCATCTCCCATTTCGATGGGTTCTGATACCTTATTTTGGGAGTCCGGGCCAGCTTGCTTACAGCGCTTGGGCTTTAAAGCGATCTGTTCCTTTGGTAGGTCGGAGAAAGCTTTGGTAAACAAGGCATTGGTGGCAAACACGATATCCTCGCGGGATCGCCAGGAATATTCTTGGATATCTTCTGGGCGAATTCCGATCTGTTGAATGATCGCCTGCATTAGCCGTGGCTCCGCCCCTCGAAAACCGTAAATAGACTGCTTCGGGTCCCCTACCCACACCGAGTACTTGGCAAAACCAGATAATTTCAGGAAGATTTCTAGCTGTATCGGACTAGTATCCTGAAATTCATCCACCATCAACAGATCTAGCTCTTCTTGTAAAATCTTCTTTACTGCCTCATTATCAAGCAGCTCATTGATCAATACCTCCATATCGGTATAATCAATCAAGCCTCTGCTATTCTTGTACTGTTGATATTCCTTTAGTGCCTCGATAGCGATATCGAACAATTGATCAATATAAGCTTGAATATCCTTGTGAAAATCTGGATGTGTATCATGCGTACGCGCAAACTCCTTGAGATCAGCCACGTCTTCTCGACTCTTGGCCCCCACATCAATCTTAGCAATCTTGACCCACTCGTACCAATAGATATTGCCCCGGAGTCGGAGATCTCGGTGAATAGCCTTCAAGCGCTGAAGTGCAGCTGAAGTCTTCTTGGTACTGTCTTCATTCTGATCAACCTCATTAATGGCCTCATTGAGCTTTTGCTCTAAAGTTTGCAGAAAGAACTTGGCATCTTTGTTGGCTTTCTCCCCCAAAAAGGCTTTGAAACTATCGAAGGAGCGCTGCTTACTGACCTCCAATACCTCCTGCGAAAAGTTATTGGAACGTGCCACCTCGGTAAGCATTCGAACCTCTTTTCGCCAATCGTAGAAGTCTCGCTTATTCAAGCCCAAGCGGTCGCTTAGGTGCTCCATCGTTTGCACCCGTTCCTCTGTCAATACGGTTGCCAAAGACTGGTTGAACATCACCTGATGGTCTTCATCTGCAATGATATCTACCTGTGGAGAAACCCCCGCCTCAAATGCAAAACGCCGCAGCAATTTTACCCCAAGTCCATGCACCGTACCAATCAAGGCATTAGTAAGCTCATCAGCTGCCTCGGTCATTCCTTCTTCCAATAGGCTTACACGAACCCGTTCCTGCAATTCGGCCGCTGCCTTTTTGGTAAAGGTGGTGGCAATAATCCCGCTAGGGCGGACGCCTGATTTCAGGAGGCCAACCATTTCATGGGTCAAGCGATAGGTCTTACCACTTCCTGCACCTGCCGAGATGATCTTGAGGTTATCCATTAAGTTTATTTCAGGGAAGGTGGATTAGCTTAGAATTTGTTCTTCCACATCATGCTTTCTACCGGCTTAACGGTACGCGTATTGTATTTAGCTCCAGGTTTTCGATTATAATAGTTTTCAATCTCTCCTTCCACTTGGAAATAGATCAATTGTCCAATCGGCATGCCTGCATACACTCGTACTGGATGTGTACAGGAAATCTCTAAGGTCCAAGTATTGCAAAATCCAACGTCACCTTTTCCTGCTGTGGCGTGAATATCGATCCCCAATCGACCAACACTGGACTTCCCCTCTAAGAAGGGCACAGCATGGTGGGTCTCTGTATACTCCTCCGTCACCCCTAGATAGAGGGTGTTGGGGTGTAATACGAATCCGCCTTCTGGAATCTCCAAATGCTCAATCTCATTGTGTTTTTTAGCATCGAGGATATGATCTTTATAAATGGCCAGCCACTTGCCTAAATGCACATCATACGAGTTAGTTCCGAGACAGGAGCGATCAAAGGGTTCAATCACGATGTCCCCGCTGTCTATCCCTTCTAAAATCTTCTTATCACTTAAAATCATACTATTTGCAGCCTTTTTTTATTGAGATGGGTGCAAAGATAGGAAGTTGGGTGGGAGAAGAGATAATGTTGAATGAATAATGTTGAATGGAGAATCCATGGTGTGTAAATTCTTAATTTTCCATTCAACATTCTTCATTACTAAATCCCACCTTTACGATCATGGCTCATGAGGGATACATGCAGATGGTCATCAGTGCCGACATGTCGGAGCGTATTGAAGCCCATACCCTGGAAATAAGTTTTAATCAGGAAGTTGCGAAACTCGCTGCGTCCTTTGGTACGAATGTCTACGGCGTGAGCATAGCCACTGCTTTGCTTGTAGTGTAGGGAGTGGGCCTTAGTTTTTAGCCCCATTTTGCGGTAATCTTCTGGTAGGCGGGATCCATCGGTGAGAATTAGATCGCCGTCCAGAAAAACCAAGGTGCTAATCCCCAGGCGAAGGATGGGGTGAAGACTCGTAAATTCATCTCTGACTTCTGGATGCTTGGCGTTGTTGTTGGACAAATAGAAAACAGCCGGTAAGCAGTAGACCAAAACCAGGAACAGCGCAAACCAATGCCCTTTCTTGAAGGAAGGCTTACCGCCATAGCGCTGCCCTATCCAACGCTGGATATACAACAGATAAAAGAAGATCAGTGCTGCACTAAAGAGAATTCCCCCCGCTAGTGCCGGCCAAGGCCATAGTTCATAGCTTTCATGCAAGAACACAGCTCCTCGGATGAGCGCAATAAAAGGTAGAACGAGTACTAGCAGTATTTTTAGTAATTGAAGTAGAAATACTTTCATGCACTGAGGCTTAGATTCACCAGGAAAATAAGCCCAGTTGAAGCAAAAAGCTATTTTTTACGATAAAGCCTTGCCCTCTCTCCACAAATGACAAGGATTGTCCTCCTTCTGTACTTGATCCTGCTTGTCGAGGGGTTCAAAAAGCTGTATCTTAGTAGAGCGTAACTCAAAACTGTTTTCGATAGCGAAAATCGTTTTGAGCTAGGCTTTAAATAAAGATCACTCGATGCGACTGCTTGCCCTACCACTACTGCTGCTTTTCTGTCTGTGCATCCATACATCCGCACAGGAGGCTTTCCCGATCAACAAAAGAAAGATTGATCAACGTGCACTCAAGGCTCCAAAGAAAATACGAGATGACCTGCCACGCCTCACTGCCTACCTAATAGCGGAGGCAGACAATGATTTTGAAAAAGCTAGGGCCATCTATAGCTGGATTGTAAGTAATATTAGTTACGATCATAAAGTCATAGAAGATAACATTAGACGTATCAATAAGAACATTCGTGATATCCTCACCCGGCGCAAAGCCATCTGTATGGGCTATGCGGATTTGTTTAAAGCCATGGCGGAATTGGCGGAGCTTGAGGCAGCAACGGTAGATGGTTATAGTAAAGGTACGGCCACTTCGAAAGCAGATATGAACGAACCCGATCATAGTTGGAACGCTGTAAAGCTGGAAGGAAACTGGTATCTGCTAGATGCCACCTGGGGAAGTAGCTTGGCATTAAATGATCAAGCCTATACAACCATCAATGAAGATTTTTTCTTGAGTGAGCCAGATCAGTTCCTCAAGACTCACTTACCCATAGCCCCATTTTGGCAATTGTTGGATTGTCCGATCAGCCCGAGAACTTATGAAGAAGGGGAGGCTGCGATCCGCAATCACTTGGGTTCTTGTGATGCTACCTATCACTTTCAAGACAGCCTGCATCAATATTTACGGCTCTCAACAAGCGATAGACGTCTACATTTGGCCACTATAGCCTACTATTATAATCCAACAGCAGGCATGCAAGAAGAATATGGTCATGCCTTAATGGATTATGCGGGCTCACTCTCTGATTCTGTGGATATCTATCAAATGCAAGATCTGCTAGAACCCATGATACGTTTACAGGAGGAGATCATTAGTACCTGCGAGCAAGCTGATTCTTTGGTTCACTTTCATACCTGGCAACAGGAGCTCTATGCTGAAACGATCATTAATAATGTAGTAGCCTTATTTCAACAGAACCAGGGACAGAGCGCCCCCATCACCCCTTGGTCAACCCTAATTAAAAAACTTGAGCAGGCGCAGCTCATCTTGAAGGACATTAAAAAATCCTACTTCAAGGATATGGCCCTGGAGCAATGCGAACAGTATATTACTATTTTGAAAGATTATGCGCGATAAATAAGTCCCTCATCTCTTCTTATTATATATATAGGTCTCAAAGAGAATTTTCAGTTATCCTTTTCATATCAAACAAGCGTGTTTGTTAACGATTTCTTTACATAAGAGGCCTTTTTAAGGAAATTTTCACACCAAAATGTGACTTTTATCGACCATTTCAGTCCCAAGAGATCTTCCTCTTCCATTTATCGGAAAAAACAGGCTATTTATCGACGATTTTGCCCCCCATTTTCAGTCCACTCCAAATTTTGCTCCGTTCGTCTGAAAAAAACCACAGTTCACTCTAAAAAAGTGGCAAAAGCCTTGCTATCACTGCATCTTTGTATTGTAACAAACGAGATAATCTACAAATTAAATATCATGAAAGCCTTATTAAAAAATGTTGTGATGGTTGTTTTGCTTAGCGCTCTTGGAATGAGCCAAGCTTACGCTGCAGACTCTGCCGCTACCACCATGACGCCTAGCGTATTCGACCAATTTAACCAAGATCAGGTGCTAAAGGTTGAGTTGAAGCTAGACATGGAGGCTTTGCATGCAAACAAAAAGAGCAACGACTACCAAAAAGCCAAATTTAGCATCATCGGTGCTGATAATATTGAGACTTACAGCGTGAAAGTAAGAGCAAGAGGAAGATTCAGAAGAGTAAAAAGTGAAATGCCTCCACTTAAGTTGAAATTCTCTAAGAAAGAATTGATCGCACAAGGTTTAAGTGAAGATAATGACTACAAATTGGTAACGCACTTTTATGACTCTAGAGAAGGAGATGATGCCGTAATGAGAGAATATTTAGCGTACAAATTGTACAATGAACTTTCTGGACAGAGCTTTAGAGTACAATTAGCTGAAGTAACCTACACAGACAAAAACACTGACGAATCTAACACTCGATTCGGGATCTTGATTGAAGATTCTGACCAGATGGCAGATCGAATTGGTGGAGAAATTTGCGAAGAGTGCTTCAACCGTCCTGAAGCGGAATACGATGCCACAAACTTGCAATTACACGCTTTGTTCCAGTACATGATCGGAAACACCGACTGGTCTGTAAAAATGAACCGTAACCTAAAAGTAGTTATGGTGAAGGAAACTGGAAAATACGTAGCTGTACCTTACGATTTCGATTTCTCTGGTTTCGTAAATGCAACTTACGCAAAACCAAATGTAGACTATAAATTGGCTTCTGTTAGAGATAGAGCTTTCTTGGGATCTCAAAACTTACCTAAAGCTTTAATGGCTGCCAAAGGTATGATGATCGCCAAAAGAGGAGCAATGGAAAAGACAATCAACGACTTCAAATTGATGAGTCGTAAATCAAGAAAGGACCTTCTTCAATACATGGACTCTTTCTATACAGCACTAGAAACTCAACAGGAACTGTAAACAAAAATTCTTAGACAGCATTCATTAATAACCCCAAATTTTAACCCCAAACCAAAACACTGAATTAACTAGAGCTCCACTGCGTGGGGCTCTTTTTTTTATCTGCCTTTATCCCTATTTCCTACACGTGATTTGCCAGAAGGATTGGGCGAGCTTACCTTTCGCATGTTTGACGGGTTCTTGAACCTCTTTGGACCCTAGCAAACCATAAGGGCCAAATTCTTCTTCTATAGAGGCCTGGTCATAAAAAAACAACCGCACACCGTGTTGAGTCAAAAAAGTATCCTTGGCCACTTTCTGACCTTGTTGATAAGTTGAGGCACTCTTGGAGATCGCGGTAAAAACCATAAGCCCACCAACGGTAAGTTGACTAAAACAATCCCCTATCAACTTGGCTCGCTCTACCTCATCCAGGAGATGCACTAAGGCATAACAGAAAATACCATCATACAATGCTTTATCGTAGGGCATATCAACTACGGCCCCATGATGAACGAGGATATCAACACCATAGTGCTTTTTAGCTAGACTAATAGCTGTTTCGGAAATTTCTATCCCCGTTACCAAAAAGCCTGTATCAATAAAAACCTTCGCATTTCTTCCATATCCAAATCCTGGGATAAGGATGTTACTCAAGCCTTCCCGCTGAAAGAGAGCAGCTGTTTCAATGGCAGTATTAGCTGGCTCCAACCCCCACATGGCCTGCTTACTCTGAAAGCTTGATTCCCAAAATTCCATCTGCTGATTTTCCTTAGACTTTCTACGAAGCCATTAATTGATCACTTGCCAATCCCAGTGCCTTTTTTATTTGAGGTATCTGCTCCAATGCTTTTTCATATCCTACTTTGTACACCGTTTCTAGCTTGCCCGTATTCAACAAACCAAAGGGGTACAATTCATCTGGAGAAAAGAGGTAGTTACATCGCTGGAACTTAACCTGAGATTGTGCATGCGTGACCAACTCATACGAACGGCCGACCAGATTGAAGGAGTTCCACATCTCCTTAGCTTCCACGTGGCGTACGGGGCTCGCATAACTACCTAAAATGTGTGTACAACGTTCTTCCAAAGGCTCAATGGGGAAGTTATTCATTATACCTCCATCCGCGTAATAAGTATCATCGATTAAAACAGGGCTAAACACCGGTGGCACCGCTGCAGAGGCCGATAAAACTCTAATAATAGGCCCACTATTCATGATCACAGGGCGCCCCGTACATACATCGGTGACGGATACAAAAAGAGGCGTTTGGAGCGCATCGAAGCAATCGTCTGGTAAGAACCGAAGAAAATACTTACGGTATTTTTCGGTATCAAATAGGCCCGGTTTCCAGCGGGTCAGATTATAGTTGGTCCAACTGAAGAGCGGAGTATTGGTAAAGAGTTCAAGACTCTGTTCGGGAGTACAACCTGCAGCATACATAGCGCCCACCAGCGCGCCAGCGCTAGCTCCAGCTATATAATCCGGCTGGATTCCATTTTCTTTTAAGGCTTGTAGAAGGCCAATGTGAGCCATTCCGCGGGTACCTCCCCCAGAAAGGACTATCCCAAGCTTTTTATCCATAGTTGTAGGTTTTGGGGTTGCTGTTTTACCTCTTACAAGGAACGTTTTATATTAGCACAACGTTGTTCGGTAATAAAAAATTCACCTTTCCAGTACATTCCCTTAAACCCGTTTAACCTAAGGCTACCAAGGAATGAACGGAAAACACAAACATCAGCCTATCTAGTATGAGTTCACAAAGCACACCCATTGTCTACAAAGCCGCTGAAAACGACCAAGAGCTACGACAAATCTTGGCCTTACAACAGATTAACCTCCCCAAGAATATTTCCCAAGAAGAAAGCAAAGACCAAGGCTTTGTCACAGTAGAGCATAATTTTCCACTTTTGTCCAGTATGAATCAAAGTGCGCCGCAGATCATCGCTAGTGCGGAAGGGAAGGTAGTAGGTTATGCGCTGGTCATGTTGGAGAGCTTTTCTACCAAGATCCCCGTACTGATTCCGATGTTTAAAATGTTGTCAACCCTATCTTATCAAGGTAAGTCTTTTGAGGAATATCGCTTTTATGTGATGGGGCAGGTCTGCGTAGATAAGGGCTACCGAGGAAGAGGTTTGTTTGATGGAATGTATCAGGAGCAACGTCGTCAATTATCTGGGGAGTATGATTTTGTCGTTACGGAGGTGGCCACCAGAAATACCCGCTCGATGCGTGCACATGAGCGGGTGGGTTTTGAAACGATTCATATCTACACAGATGCAGATCATGGGGAGGAATGGGCCATCATTCTTTGGAATTGGCAATAGTAGCCTATTGATTACTTACCTGTTGAATAGCTGTTGCCCAATCTTCGCAGTGGTAGGCTTTGACTAACTTACCGTTTTCCACGGTGTGAATATCAATGGTTTGAATGGAGAAAGATTTCTCACCTTTGGTTGGCACCCCGAAGAAGAAGCCTTCTGGGGAATTGGGCGTGCCAGATGCTTCACTACGTACGATCACCTTGTTACCAGACACCAACATTTCCTTCACATCCCATTTTAGATCTGGTATCATTCCGTGAAACATATGGAGCGTCTTGACGAAGCCTTCCAATCCTGCCCCTCCTGCCGGCCTTGGAGTAGAATTCCAATCGGTCTTCATCCAATTGGCAATTTGTGCGGCACTCCCGTCTGCCGGAGCAGTACTCAGCGCATCATAAAACTGTTGAACTGTCGTTTTAAGTTCCTTTTCCATCTTCTTACGTTTTTTGGTTTGTGCATTCAATTGTGGACTAACAAGTAGGGCTAAGGCCAAGCCGAAGCCAAAGAGAATTCGCTTTTGCATGTGACTTAATTTTGTGTTGAACTTACTGTTGCCATCAGGAAAAGAGGCTTGATGGCTTCTAGTCACAAAGGTGCACCAACTGGTACCCGAGGGAAAGATCAATTAGGTAAAAGAACTATCAATTTGATAAGTATCCCGATACGACTTAGGAGAGAGCCCCGTTTTGGACTTGAAGAAGCGAATAAAGTTATTGGGCTCCGAGAAATGAAGGCCATAGGCAATTTCATTAATAGTAGCCGTGGAGAAAAGGAGGGCCGTTTTGATCTCAGCAATCAAGCGATCTTTAATCATTTCTGATGCTGTTACACCATACTGCTTTCGAGTGGCTGAATTTAGACTAATCCTGCTGATTCCCAATAGTGTGGCGTAATCGGCCACCCGCTGCTTTTCTACAATATGCTCTTCGAGGGCTGCTTTAAAGGCATAGGCGTAATTGTTGAGCGCTGTATCTTCTTCCAATTGATGGTATTGACAAAAGGCCCGATTCATTTTGATAAGCATATAATAAAGAATGGAACGGAGCAAGTGGGTAGAATCTGGGCGAGGCTGTTGTAACTCTGAAAAAATCTCGTCAAAGATATCATGGGAATATGCAAACAGACGATGATCGGGAATAAAGAATGGGGGCGTCTGTAGATTGTAGAAATACTGCATCCGGTAGACAAATAGCTTATCGGCAAAAAAGGTGGCTAAAAAGTCTTTCTCAAAAATGAGAAAGAAGCCAGAAATCTTCTTCGCCTCCACATACCAGCGTCGCTTCTGAAATGGGGCTACAAACAAAAATGTATTATCTCTAATCTCAACCTTTTCGGCATCCAACAGCAAATAGCCATTCCCTTTCCTGAAGATCATGATTTCAAAGAAATCTGTGCAGTGCACCTTGGAAGAGAAAAAAAACTTAGGGGTACCTTCGAAACGACCAAGGTCCATCAATAGCTCTTTTCCATACTTGGTTTTATCAAAACGAAAAATGCGCATATGGTCTAGTGATGGATCACTTTAGGTTAATAAAGGAAACGGTATAGACTTTCCTCCCCTGCCCTACCGTCAAAGTATAATGTCCAGGCGGTTCGTTGAGAAGGTTTACATCCATGCCACCATTGCCTAGCTTACCCTGCTCCACCACTCTCCCCAAGCTATCCACTATATTATAATTCCAACCCGATTTCCCAAATTTATTAATCACGCGGACACTTCCATCACTTCTAATGTCAAAATCAATGGCTCTCTCCTCCGGTGCCTGTTCCGTATCAGAGATTAGTCCATAGTCATACTCCATCCATTCAATTCCTCCGGGAAGTAATAAATTGATATCAAAATCAAAAAAGGTAGCATGTTCCTGATGAGAGCCCTGCCCCCACTGCGTGGAGCAGGTGGTGGATACCCAAGAAGGTTCCCAATAAATCACCCCAAGGCCTTCCTTGGCGATGACTTCCTTGGCCAACTCAATCAGCCAATCGCGCTGATTCGTAGGTGAGGCTGGGGAGAAATCTGGATGTATTTCGCTGATAATGTTATTAGCAGCATCTGCGCTTTCCTGGGTCCAAATGTAGCCAGTCTCCACAATCAACACTTCTTTGCCGGGATATTTGGTACGTAAGTCCTCGATGATGGCTCCAGTTTGTACAATTGTCGTAGGTTTGTGCCAGGCCCAGTAGTACGAGATGCCAATGATATCGAAATCGGTAACATCATTGGCCACGAAGTTTTCCACATACCAGTCTGTATCCGCTGGTCCCGCCAAGTGAATCACTACTTGGATCTCCGTTTGTTCGCTTTCCTCCACATCTCTAACCGCTTGAATACCTTTGTTGAATAAAGCAGCATTTCGCTCCCAGTCTAGTGTCCAGCTCTGATTATCCTCGGGAGATAAGAGGATTCCTCGATTGGTTTCATTACCAATCTGCACCATCTCTGGCAAGAGGTCTTCTTCTGCTAGCTCGGACAAAGTAGAATAGATATAGTTATAAAGCGAGTCCTGAAGCAAGGGCAAATCGTCCACGACAGAAAGCCAAGCCGCCGGAACCAACTGTTTACTAGGATCGGCCCAATTATCTGATAGATGAAAATCCAGCAATACCGCCATATCACTAGCTTTGGCTCGAGCAATACTCTTCTTTACATCTGCCAAATCACTATATCGCCGTCCTTCGTTAAGATTATCATACCAGCTAGGGGTGTGCCATAAGCGCAAACGAACCAAATTGCAACCATGGTCTTTGTAGATCGAGTACACATCTTTTGCCACATTATTCTCCTTGAATACTGCTCCACAATCCTCCATTTCATTGACGTAGGACTGGTCAGCTCCGAAATAGAAGTCTTGTGCCATCAATAGAGAAGTCGAAAAGCAAAGAAGAAGGGAAATCCGAAAAAACTGTTGCATGTCTTGGTTTTTTAAAACAGAATCCTAAAGATAGGATACGACATGCAAATTTCACCTTTTTAGTACCTATCCTATGTATCCTTCTGGCATTTTGGTTTGATCCTCATTTACACTTAATCGCCGAAGCAAGGCCTCGTGGGTGGGATACTCCTTCAACAAATCCTCCAAGGAAGCGGCTTCAAAGTCCTTGCCCATGAAACCAGGTGCCATGGTACAACCAAAGAGGGCATATCTTCCACCAGCCCGGATTTCTCCAGCCTGCCAAGTATGCGCCGGTATCACAAACTGCACGCGATGTCCTGCCAGGGGATCACTTCCCATCGTAACCACTTCGATCTCTCCACCTTCCTTCAATAGATATAGCTGTAGCGGATCTCCCCCATAAAAATGCCAAACCTCATCATAGGGTAAGCGGTGAAAGCAGGAAACACTCTTCGGATACTCGGTGTACAGGCCCAGGATGGCCGTGCCAGCCGGCGTACCATCTTCCGCCTGCTGTGCAGCTCGATAGGTAGATTTGTAAAAGGTGCCCTCTACGGGTATGCGGTCAAACTGATAGTGATCAATAATGGCTTGGGTATCGGGATGAACCATTGTAGTGAAGAATGTTTAATGGAAAATGTTTAATTGGTGCTTAAAAATTGGAATGTTGAATGTTGAATGTTGAATGTTGAATG
>CAJXPD010000022.1 GCA_913057785.1 uncultured Lewinella sp.
TTCCGTCGGGAAGTGTAGAAGACCAGTCATTTCGACCTGTGACGGTCAAATACAACATATTTCTCCAGCCGAAATCAACCGAAGCGAAAACAGAGTTGATTCGCTTGTCGAACTGATTCTCTTGTGGTCTGAATCTGTTAAAGATGTCGGTAGCTGAACGGTTACCCAAATCTGCATTTCTGAAAGTAAACAGATCTGGATCAGCAAAATTCAATCCACCATTGTCACCTTGGATGCTAAAGAAACTACGTCCCCAGTGCTCCGCTCCGATATTGGCGCTGATGTCCAAAGACTCACCAAAAGTCTTATTCATACGAATCAAAGCCACGTGGTTCTGAATCCTGTTTCTAGCTAGAGTTCTGGAGAAACGTCCTCCGATTAACTTCTCAGGATCAACTGGAGCATTTCTATTCTCGTTGTTGTCATTGTAGTTGTCAATACCTAATCTACCTTCAATATTAAGCCAAGGAAGGACTTCTAGATTCAAACTTACTGATCCCAATAAGCGATCTCTATTTCTCCATTGGTTGTTTTGATAGATATTCCAGAAGAAAGAGCCGGCTCTACCTCTACCCCGCCCTAGGTCGTTATTGGCAGGAAACCCAACACCTCTATCTGTTCTGGTTCCATCCGGATTGATATAGTTATTGGCCTCAAGATCGGGACGATAACTTCTTCCCCAGTTCCAAGAAACATTCTTACCGATCGATGCTTCACTGTTACCCAACACCGGTGAATTCTTAGCCGAAATATCCATGTAGGACATCGTAGCCGTAGCCGTCAATTTGCTGGTGACATTAATGGCGGTATTAAGGTTTATGGTGTTTTGTGATCGATCTGTATTAGGTGTGATCGGAGTGATATCGTTGCGTGTCAAGGAAGCACGGAAACTACCTCGATCGTTGGCACCGGAGAAGGCTAGGTTATAACTTCTATTAGATCCCGTGTTGAAGAAGTTCTTGATGTTATCTGGCTGTGGATCAAAAGGAAGTACCTCACCGTTCCACCACAGTACGGGCTGGCCAGTCATTTCAGGGCCCCAACTCGCTCCTGAACCCCAGAAGCCTACTGGTGGTAGTAGGTTCTGACCTTGATCATTCTGTTCAAACTCCTGTGATGCTGGGTTTCCACTACCTTCACCAAAAACATTTTGTACATCGCGGAATAACCAGGCTTCTTCCTGAATTACACTAGTGGTAAAGTCGATACCAATCCCTTTGCGTTGTTCGCCCTTTTTGGTGGTAATCAAAATTACCCCATTGGCACCACGAGCACCATAAAGGGCTGCCGCGTTAGGACCTTTCAACACCGTGACGTCCTCAATATCCCAGGCATTGATGTTATTAATACCTGAACCCCAATCTCGCCCTGCTTCGTTACTCTGGAGTGAAGAAGCACCGGCTCCGGTGATAGAATTCTCAATTTGAACCCCGTCCACAATGATTAAGGGTTGATTTCGACCATTAACCAAGGAATTATTTCCTCGGATGGTAATACGTGTAGTACCTCCAGAGACACCATTTCCACTTCCCACCTGGAGACCAGCTACCTTACCTTGTAAAGAGTTCAGAATGTTGGCTTCTGAAGAAGTAGCAATTTCTTTACCTTCGATGCTCTGAACCGAATACCCCAGGGCTTTTTCTTCTCGCTTGATACCCAGGGCAGTCACCACTACATTATCTAGCGAAATGGCAGCCTGCTGCAAAGTGATGTTCAAGGTGGTTTGACTACCTACAGCTATTTCCCTAGCTTCGTAGCCGGTATAGGAGACCACTAGGGTGGCGCCAGAAGCGACCGATAAAGAAAAGTTGCCGTCGATGTCAGAAACGGTACCATTTGAGGTACCCTTCTCAAGCACAGTAGCCCCTATTAATGGGGTACCTTGGTCGGACGATATGTTGCCCGAAACCCGTTGTTGAGCTTGAAGTTGACTAAAACTCGACAGCAGCAAAAACCCAAGAATGGGTAGTGCTAATGTTAACAATCGTTGTAGTACTTTCATAAACTTGAATATTATTACTGAAATAATCGACCTTACTTAACTTAAAAAGATGATCCAGCCTATGATGGCAAAAATGATGATGGCTAAGACCAACTGTATCCTTAATTCACGTCTATCCTCCTTTCCATTATCCAGATTTATTTTTTTCATAAATCCATTTTTCCGATAGATAAAATTGTATATTAGAATTCAAACCAAATTTATGTTGTCCCGATAGTTAAGAAGGGGCATTCCGCGCTGAAAAAGGGACGTTCTAGAATTGGAGGGGTCAGAATTGGTTAAAATGCGGTTGATTCTGGTTTTTTTTGCTCTACCCGACATTATGAATTGAAAAAAGGAATTGATGAAGTATCACCTACTCGTTTATCTCTCCCTAGGCCTATTAAGCACTTTGTCTGGTCAAAAGGTCCAGGATACTCTTTCCTGGCACTACCTCAGCATTGAAGAAGGCCTGTTGAATAATCGCGTCCATACGATCTGTCAAGATCAATTTGGTTTTCTCTGGCTAGGCACCTCTGGCGGACTGAACCGATTTGATGGATATGAATTCGAAAGTTTCGTTTACGAAGCTGCCGATTCTACTACTTTGAGTCACAACTATGTTTCTCGTGTATTTGAAGACAGTTATGGCAATCTCTGGGTGGGGACTGACTATGGCCTGAATTTGCTATCGGAGGATCGTCGAAGTTTCCAACGATTTCTCCCGGATGAGGAAGATATGAGTCAACTTTCTAGTGGAGCTATAGCCTGTATTTTCGAAGATTCGGAAAGGAATCTATGGATCGGAACTTGGGATGGAAGTCTACATCTATTTGACCGAACCAATCAAACTTTCTCTCGTTTTTCCGATCCCGAGTACACCGGATTAAGAAGTATTGTGGAAGAAGAAAATGGAAACCTTATTCTCGGCTTTAACTGGCTTGGCATTCTG
This sequence comes from uncultured Lewinella sp., assembly GCA_913057785.1. Classification (GTDB taxonomy): domain Bacteria; phylum Bacteroidota; class Bacteroidia; order Chitinophagales; family Saprospiraceae; genus DT-111. The sequence goes on from CAJXPD010000022.1 coordinate 2,934, forward strand.
TATTTCGACAAGAAGCGCAAGAAACTATGGAAAGGGCCACTTACTAGTTTAGTCTACGGGAAAAAGATAACCAAGCTCCTCAAGGACCGCAATGATCAGCTCTGGATAGGCAGCAAAAAAGGACTTTCCCTGTATAAGCAGGATGCTTCCGCTTTGCAAGAATTCCCAGTTGATCCACTCCAGAAAGGAGCATTGAATTCAGAAATCATTGTAGACCTGCAAGAGAGAGACAATGGCCAGATATGGGTGGCCACAGATGGAGGAGGATTGAATGTCTATGATGTAGAAAAGGAAAGTTTTTCTGGACTGCCATTGCTCAATAGAACCCATGGTTTGAACAATAGATCCGTTACACAGATCTACACCGATCAAAGTCAGAGAACTTGGCTCGGCACTGCTAATGGAGGGCTGGTACAACAGGAAATGTACCGCAAGCAAATAGAGCACTATACTTATGAAAAAGGGAATGAAACGGGACTTAGTGGCACCTCCGTCATTGCCCTATCTGAAGGCAAAGATGGGGGTATTTGGATCGGTTTGGATCACGGTGGACTCAACTACCTAGATCGGACCACGGGCCGATTCCGGCATTACGAAAATCGTCCAGAAGACCCCAAAAGCCTTGCGGGCGATGTCATTCAAGAAATATACGAAGATAAAACCGGCAAGATCTTTATCGGAACTTATCAAAATGGTTTTGACATTCTAGATCAGAACACACAGACCTTTACCCATCACTGGGCAAAGCATGAAGATGGCGAGCAAATGCCCTTTGATATCCGACAATTCTTGGAAGACCAATATGGTGATTTTTGGATCGCAACGGCTGGTGGATTTGGCCTATACCGATATCCTGCCGACTCGAAGAAGCTACAGGTATATAGGCCGGACAAAACTAAATCGGGACAGATCAGCTACGACGATATTACTTTTCTATTTGAAGATAAAACCAATAACCTCTGGGTAGGAACGGCCTGGGGTTTAAGCCTTTATGAACGGTCCACCGATAGCTTCCAAACCTGGATGCACGACCCTGCGGATACCAATACAATCAGTAGCAATCGAATCGCGTCCATTTATCAGGATGAACACGGATACTATTGGATAGCCACCGATAAAGGTCTAGATCGTTTCGATCGATCAACCAATACCTTTACGCATTACGATACTGACAATGGGCTTCCGGCCGCTGCTGTTTATAGAATACTCCCCGGAAGCGACGGATACCTCTGGATTTCCACGGGACTCGGAATTTGCCAATTCTCTATGAAAAAAGAGCAAGCTGAACTCTTGAGTCTTGGCGAGCATACCAAGGCTCAGCAATTTAGCCGCGCTGCTTTGCAAACCAGCGATGGGAAATTGTGGTTTGGGAGTGTGAACGGCATTTACAGTTTCCATCCGGGAAAAATTAGCAAAGATCCCAATCCCCCCAAAGTTGTGATCACCAAGCTGTTTCTAAGCAATCAGGAGGTATTCCCTGACGAAAAGGGCTCACCTTTAGCGGAACATATTGGCAAAACTCATCGATTGGTCCTTGATCACCGACAATCTTCGGTCTTCTCCTTCGAATATGTAGGCCTTAATTACAATATGCCTGAACAGAATCAATATGCTTATAAATTAGAAGGCTTTGAGGAAAACTGGAATTATGTTGGTCACCTGAGAAATGCCTCTTATACCAACATAGATCCCGGAACTTATTACTTTCGAGTGAAGTCACGGAATAGTGATGGTCTCTGGAATGAAGAAGGCGCCATGATCGAGATTGTGATCTTGGCCCCTTGGTGGAAATCCAGTTGGGCATATGCCTTGTACGTCCTGGTCTTGCTAATAGCAGGCATAGGAATTCGATATTCAGAAAAGAATAGAATTACCCTCCACCACAACCTTAAACTGGCGAAGGTTGAACGGGATAAGGCGGAGGAAATTCATCAGATCAAGTCTCGATTCTTCACCAATATCTCACATGAGTTCAAGACTCCACTCACTCTTATCCTAGGGCCCTTGGAGAGGATACTCGAATCCGGGCAAGGCAATGGCAAGGCGAAGAATCAACTGTCAATGGTCTACCGAAATGCTCAACGAATGCTGCGATTAGTCAATCAACTGATGGATTTCCGAAAAGCAGAATTAGGAGAGCTAAAGATCAGGGCCTGCCATAAGGACTTGATCCCGGTGCTGAAAGATCTGGTTCAGGCCTTTGCTTTGGAAGCAGAAAAGAAGCAGTTGCAGCTATCTTTTGAGGCTGATGTTGAACAATTAGAGGTCTTCTTCGACAATGACAAGATCGATAAGATCATGTTTAACTTGATATCTAATGCGCTGAAATATACTCCCGCGCCCGGAAGCATAGCCGTACGGGTGCAAGCGGAATCAAAATACTCAGCATTCATAGCCATTTCGGTGGAAGATACAGGGAGAGGCATATCAAAAGACGATCTCGTTCGAATTTTCGATCGATTCTATCAGTCCTCTAAATCGAATAATGGGTCGGGCATTGGTCTTGCACTAACCAAAAGTCTCATCGATCTACATAAGGGGCAAATAGAGGTTGAAAGTCAATTGGGGCAGGGAAGCAAATTCATTGTCTATTTGCCAAAGGACGGTAAATATGAATTCCTAGAAGAAACGGCAGTCCAAGAGGACGTACCTATATCGGCCTCAGCGTTTGCTGCGGCCCTGCCTACTCCTGCCCTCGCGAATAACGTTGAAGAAGAGCCGATACCAGGGTCTTCATCCATTCTGGTAGTTGAGGATGAGCATGACATTGCCATCTTTATCCGTGATGTCCTGAGCGGTAGCTTCAATGTACATTTGGCATCCAATGGAAAGGAGGCGCTACAGGTTTGTAAGGATGAAGAAATAGATCTAGTCATTTCCGATATCATGATGCCAGAGATGGACGGCTTAGAACTCTGCAAACGATTGAAGAAAAACATTCATACTAGTCATATTCCCCTGATCCTGCTCACCGCCAAAGGCAGTCAAAAAGACAATCTCCTTGGCCTCAATCTTGGAGCAGATGACTACATCTCAAAACCGTTCAGCTGTAATATCCTTCATGCTAGAGTTAAAAACCTCATAGCTACCAGGCAGAAACTCAAGGACCGCTTCTTATCCGAATATAGTATGAATGCCAATGAGATTGTCATCACCTCGAAAGATGAACAATTCATAATGCAAGCCACCAGTCTGATAGAAGAAAATCTATCTAATCAAGAATTCAACATTGATCTCTTAGCCCGAGAAATGGCGATGAGTCGGTCGGTGTTCTCGAAAAAGATAAAGGCGCTGACGGACCAATCCCCAAGTGCCTTCATTCGGACCATCAAACTCAAACGAGCTGCCCGTCTTCTGGTCGAAAGCGGGAAGTGTATCACCGAAGTTGCAGATGAGTTAGGCTACATCACCACCAAGACCTTTAGAACGCAATTCAAGAAACAATTTGGGCTGACGCCGTCGGAGTTCATCAAAAACCAAACACTTACGGCCACTTCTTCCTAAGGTAAGTAGCTAGTGGTCGCGACCATTTCGTTCGTGGGTAATCCTACCATTAAAACAGGTAGGCTAATGTGGCGGTCTGGACTATTAAATCTTTACATAAGCCCCAAACGCAAAGGATCCGGTATAGCCAACATTCTGAAACTTAATCGGGATCAAGGCCATCCCAAAGTTAAGGCCGTAGTTTTGGGGCGACTCATAATTTACCTTCAAGGAACCAGCTATCCATGATTGATTACTGGGAAACAAGCCTGTCTGAACCAACCTTTCGTCATAAAAATCACCGTTCTCCAGGGATTCCCGAATGTCAAATCGCATCAAGACGGTGAACTTAGAATTTATCTTTCGACCAATCTCCAATGCACCTTCTATGGCATCATCAAAGTCATTGAACATGTATTGAAATCCAAGTTCGCCAAAAGCGTACCATTTGGGACCGATTCCACCTCCCACATGGGCAGTAAGCCCTGCAGACGTCCCTTGAAAACCGGTCGCTAATCCTCTTTCGAGATCTGTGGTAACTGTGTTTAAACTTGTTATCGCTGAAATAGCCACTTTCAGGTCTTTGTCCAGTATCCCATACTTTAAGCCCAATCGCACATTGCTCAGGCCATGAATAGACCCTTCCTCCAACAGATTGGGGAAAGCATCAGGCGTTTCCGTCAACCCTCCTACCCTAGCATATTTAAAGGGAAGACTTGCCATTATGTTCAAGCGATCTGTTAAGCCAAACTCACCGTACAGGCCATAATCCAAGGCATAGACTTCCCGATTGATGTTTCGGTCATTGAAGCCGGTGCCATTAAGTAATTTATCGTAGACACTAGCAAGCGGGATAAACTGAACCTGGAAAAAGCCCTGTCCCGTACCCCATAACCAAGATCCTCCTGCCTTACCTTCTGAAATGCAGCTAAATAAGATCAGGCTTACTAAGATTGTTTTTACTATCTGCTTAGACATATTGGATTTATTTTGATGATTGAAGCGGCTCACTTACGGGAACATCCTCCGGGAACGGATATATTTCCTGTAAAAGATCCCAAAAGGTCTCCATGATCAGTCGATTCGTTAGGGAAGGGTTCATTGGTTTCTGGTCCACAATTTTGCCTAGTACCTTACCCTCTGGTGCGCCCAGAACATCACCATTCACACCATATTTACCAAGTAGTGCGTCGACATACTTCTCTGCTCCCCGTTGAGGACTTTGAGAAAGCCCTAGCATAGCTGTAATGCTGAACATTATCTTTTCAGCAAAAAATCTTTTCACTGGAGATTGGGTAGCCAAGCCATTTGTGCCATGGGTCAGCCCTGGTGTAAACCAGACATTGGTGCACCTGTCGTTTAATTCAGCTAACTTTTGGACGATCCACGCACTGGCCAGCTTAGAGACGCCAATGCCATTCATCGGATGATAAGGCTTTGGCGGGTTGGTGCCCGTTAAGTAGTCAAGAAAATCTTTCTCCTTTCTGAATACCGGTTTTTCAATCATCCCTGGAATACCTCTGGCGCCTTCCCCGCCAGCAAAAACAATCCTGGCATTTTGGGCTACCAAATCGCTTTTGATCAGATTCACCAAGGTGATATATCCTCCGATGGCATTTTGAAAAATCGTTCTTTCGATTTCCTTATCAGCAAAATTGACATACTGATAATCCTGCCCGAATACTACACCTCCAGCTTGCAGGAAAATGATATCATAAGGTTTCCCCTTGGGTAAATTGGCCACCGCGCTTTCGATGGATTTCGGGTTGTTCATATCAAAACCACCCATTGCCTCGATTCTTCCTTTCGGGGAAATACTTGCTAGTAAACGCGCCTTGGCGTTATCTGCTCTATGCTGGGTTCTAGCAGCCATTGTAATGCTCCTGAACCCCTGCAAGGCCAAAATCTTGGAAGTTTCAAAACCTAAACCTCCATTAGCCCCTGTAATGAAAACTGATTTCTGTACCATGAATAAATTTTTGTTGCAAAACGATCATGGAACAAAGGTGAGAAGATGGGAAAAATCAGGATGGGAGAAAAAGTCCAAAGAATAGGAAATTTAGCTCAACAGCTTTTCCCTAAATTTTGAGGGAGAGGTTCCAAATTGTCGCTGAAATACTTTTGTGAAGTATCCAACATCAGAATATCCGCATTCATAAGCGATTTCGGAAATCCTAAGAGTAGCGGTACGTAACAGTAGCTGCGCTTTTTCCAATCGTTTGGATGCAAAGTACTTATTAGGCGTTGTGCCGTAGATAGAGGAGAATTTGCGTTTGAAAGAGGACAAGCTCAGTCCCGTAAGAAAAGCAAGGTCTTCTAAGTTTAAGTCATCAAAAAGGTGAGCTTGGATGACTTCCTGAAACTTATATTCATTGGCATGAAATAAGGTCCCTAAGATGTTCTTGTTGTTACCGCTCAAGTCTGAATTGGCCAATAGATGGAGCAGTTCTTTCACTTTTAGCTCAACTAGTTCCTCGGAAATTAAGGATGGGGTATCAAAATACAGTCTAAGATTTTGGAAGTATTCAGTCAGCAAGACAGAATCAGCTTGTTTTTGAATAGGGGCAACTTGTTTGCTCGGGTTTTCAATAAACCAATTTGGCAATTGATTCTGATAGATGTGCTTAAGCAAGTCGGAAGTCAGCTGAAAAACAATGACTTCATTAAGTTGTCCCGATTCGTTGGCCAACCAACTGTTAATGAAATTATCGGATTTCATGATTAGGGTGTTGCCGCTATTGAGGCTGATAAATTGGTTGGCCGCATACAAATTAGATTTTCCCTGAATGACATGAATAACCCGAGCCTCATTGATCAGCTTATCCGTAACTTTAAAAGGTGGTTTAAACCTGTTTTTCCCTAACACCACCCAATCCTTAACTTTGAAGACTTGTAGCTTGCTCATTTCTTAGTTAATATGCTAAACCGCCTGGCTAACTTGTACTGGGCTTTGGGTTCAATATTTGGTAATGGTTGACTAAAAATAGGAAAAATCGATGGGTACTGAACGACCACCAAAGCGTCTCAATAAACAAGGCTTTTTCTGTACTATCAAATCCCTCATTGGTAAGGCTTCAATAGCCAAAAGAAAGAAGTAACTCCCACATAGTAGCGTGGAAGTTACTTCAAGTACTAGTAAAGCTTAATCTTTACTTCAGAGCTATGAAAGCTGATATTTTGTAAAACTCGTTCCCCGTTGCTTCCTGGTTCGCTAAATTCCATCCTCCCGCAAATCTTACAAAGTGTCCCTCCCCAACTGGAACTTTCACATAAGGCCCAAGCCATTGATAAATACTGTGCGGATCTCCTTCGGTAATTCTCGTCAGCACAAACTGTTCGTAGAAGGCTCCGATCGAGAAAGTCTTGCTGACCTTTACCCCAGGAGCAATCCAGTTAAGGACAAAATCCTTGGTCACTGGACCTTCCTTACGTAGCGCTTTGTAATAGGCCAGATAGAATTCGAATTCAAAAACCTTATCGTTATACAGTGCCATAATGCTGGGCACAATCCCATCCCCAATAGCCGTTCGCTCTCCACCTGAAAGCAGTTTTCCATGGGTAAATCCAATCGAGGGATTAACATACCACTTACCGTTTGGACTTGAAAAACCTAAACCGGCACCGGTTTCCAACCAAAGGTCTCCACCCACGTCCAAGGTACCAAAAGAAGGATTTGTCCAGAAGACACTATACCAGGTAGCATTTAGGTTTGGCCTTAAATTGACATGGCCCAAGAACACGGGAAAGAAACCACCGACATTATTTTGGACTATATTGACCGCCAAGCCAGAGGATCTGCTTTTCTTGTCCATCTCTTGTGGATCTGCAACCGTGGTACTATCCGTTTCCATAGCATCCTTTTCTTCCGAAATCTCAATCATTTCGTGAGAGGTAGTAGTCTTGGCTTCGGCCTCTAAGCCCATATCCTGTGCAGAGACAAAAGCAGTAAAGCAAAGGAGTAATAGTAAAGTAATACTTGGTGTTTTCATTATTATAATTTTTAAATAGTTATGTAATTAGAGTTAATTCGAATCATTACCCACCGACGAAAGCAGGTTGACGTTTTTCGATGAAAGCCTTCATCCCTTCCTTCTGATCCTTAGTAGCAAAGAGCGCATGAAAGACTCGGCGCTCGAAAAGCAAGCCTTCTCGCAAACCGAGTTCCAAAGCCCGATCTACAGCTTCGACTGCCGCTATTAATGAAGGCTTGCTATAGGAGGCTATTTGGTGTGCTATTTCTATGGTCCGATCTAGTAGTTCTTCTTTAGGGAAAATTCGAGCGACCAGCCCCGCTTGCAGCGCTTCTTGTGCATTCATCATTCTACCGGTCAAGATGAGGTCCAGTGCCTTCACCTTGCCGATCAGTTTGGTAAGTCGTTGGGTTCCACCAATCCCTGGAATCACGCCAAGTTTAATCTCAGGCTGAGCGAACTTGGCACTTTCGGAAGCATAGATGATATCACACATCATGGACAGTTCACAGCCACCGCCCAAAGCATAACCCGATACGGCTGCAATCTTGGGCGTTCTAAGTGCTGTGAAGGCCTCCCAGGCACCAAAGAAATCTTCTTGAAACATATCGAGATAGGACTTTTGCTCCATCTCTTTTATATCTGCTCCCGCAGCGAAGGCCCGTTCTGAGCCGGTGATTACAAAGCAGCCGACGGTTGGATCATTATCTAGCGGCTGAAGCTTTTCCAGCAACTCATCGAGTAAGGATGTATTTAAGGCATTGAGTGCCTTGGGTCGATTCAGTCTAGCTATCACGACAGCACCCTCCCGCTCAATTATGATGTTACTCATATCGAATTTGAAGTTTAATGATTGAAATGAAATAGTTTGGATGTGAGACTAAGAGTCCCAAATAGCGCCGTAGGCAGGAATATTTCGGCTTTCCATACCATAGACAACCTGCCACGTAAGTTTTTTGTTGGAAATACAGATAACGGCTTCCGCATCAAATTCTTTGTAGGCCAAGTATCCTAACTTGACGAGATCTGGCTTACCATGCGCATCCGTGTCCCAAATAATAGCTGAAGGCTGTACTTCCAGGATCTCATCAACTAATTGGTCACCATAGGTCTTGCGCGGGTTTCTGGTTGCCCAGACCAATCGAGATGGAGTCTCCTGCGTCAGTAAATGGGGAAGACAAGGACCAATTCCACTGCCTGTCGCTACCCAAACTACTTTCTTAAATAGCTGATCAATATTACCTACACCTGCGGTTGGGATACCTTTAACCCACACATATTCCGGCTTGTCATCTATGAATTTGCCGGTCCAATCGCCTGCCCTAGATATCGTCAATCTAAAGCCATCCTCATGTGGAGAAGGAATATTGGCGAAGGAGTGCCACTCCCGTAAAGGATCACGACTTAAAGCGGTAGAAGATCCAGCGAACGGCGTTACTCCATAATTGAACTTGGCTAGGGCCACATGGGAGGATGGCGTTTCAATCTCGACTTTGACCTTCTTCAATTTAAGCCATGGAAGGGCTACGCTAATCGTAATGGCGAATAAACACCAGAAACCTATGGCCCCGATCAAGGCCGTTGAAAAGGCTAGCTCTCCTTTGCTTTCTTGAATAAAAACCAATGTATGTACCCAGAATAGCAGTAAGGATCCCCATCCACCAAATCGGTGCATCAACTCAAAATTATCGTGGTATTTTGCCCGTATGTTGGGTTTGGCCAATACCATCATCATGATCAAAATTCCGGTGATCAGATAAGGAATTGACACATTTAGGAGACTTACATTGCCGATTCCATTGTAGTAATGCACATTAAGCGCCACCAAGAAGAAGACATACCAGAGTGTGCCCATCATCGCTCCTCCCACATGAATACCGCCAAAATGGTATACTTTACCCAGTAGTCGGCGCACAGATAAAGGCCAAGAAGTCGGTGCACTCGTCGCCATTTTGAATAGCCCGTTAATCACTAGTTGTTGCCGGATCAAGATAGCTGCAGTAATGTTCAAGACGGCCAGGTTTGAAATCAGTGGCAAGTTAAATGCTCCATTTGACCACCACCAATTTTGGCTAATTCCCCATGCAAAAACGAAAATGTTCGCTAGTACCAGAAGATACAGTAATCGGTTAAAATGCATCAGCTGCGGGCCTTTCCAGATCCGCCTCCATTTCTGAATCTGTGGAGGAAGCTGTACTTGGCTAAAGTCCGGGAGTATGGTCTGGTCCTCCTGAACATAGTCGTAATTAAGCTCTCTTCTTTTGACCATCTTCTGAAATGTTTTCTAAGTTAGGAATTGTGGATACCGAAACAGCAGCACCATTTTGGTAAAGCCGAGCCTTTTGTAGCAACAATCGTTTGTCAATTTTACCTCGTGCTGTCATGGGTAGCTGATCCATTGCTAGGATAAATGAAGGTGAGTAATAATAAGGCAACTCAGCAGCTATCTTTGCCTTAATTCTATCCACATCTACATTGGCAGGCATCACGAAACTCACAAGATTGCGATCATCCAATTTCAAACTAACCGCTCTTCTGCATTCAGGCATAGTTTCTATCACGGCGGAAATACCATCGAGTTCCACTCTGAAGCCACGTACCTTCACTTGATCATCTTGTCTGCCATGATGCTCGAGTTGTCCCTCTTTGGTCCAACGTCCTAGATCACCCGTTCTGAACATCATATGTCCTTCTCCCAAGAAGGGATCTTCAGCATATCTTTCCTGGTTGAGTTGGTCATTCTTGATGTATCCCGCTGTGACACAATAACCCCCAGCCCACATCATTCCAATTCCACCAATAGGAACCGGCTGACGATTTTCATCCAGGATGTATACTGTATTATTGGGGGTTGGAGCGCCGATTGTGATATGCTGTGCATTAGGTGCGCACAATTGCATGGTATTCACAATCGTGGTTTCCGTCGGCCCGCAACAGTTGTAGAAGTCGCAAACTTGAGACCACTTGTTGGCCAAAGTTAAAGGGCAAGGCTCACCAGCTACAGCGACTTTCTTGATGTTTGGGCAGGCGTCCTGATCAATTACACTCAAAATTGAAGGCGTCGCAATAATCACATCCACCTGCTGTAAGGTCTCTTGAATATCTTTTCCTCTAATCATCAGCGTTCCACCATGAGAGAGGCAACCTAAGATCTCCCAAGCGGCCATATCGAAGGCGATGTTTAGAATCTGGCCAACTTTCCAGCCAGGTTCGATGGCTAAGTTGCCAGGAGTCAACAGGAGTATATTGCAAAGATTTTCATGGGTAACTTGCACGCCATTCGGCTTGCCGGTCGTTCCGGAAGTGAACAGCACGAAGCACTTGTCGTGGCGATTAATCTTGGCTTGTACTTCCTTGTTATAAATCAGGTCTGAATCAAAAATGACCTGCCGATTCATTACCTCATCGATGGCAATACAGATATCGCCTTTCTTCTTCGGAATCTTGGTTTTGAAGGCAGAAAGTGTTAAAGACACCTTGATGGCGGCTGTATCAATGATGTAGTTCAGACGGGATTCGCTAGAGACGCCAACGTCCTGTGGCACATATACGGCCCCTAACTTTAGGCAAGCAAAAATCCCCACTACCATCGGGATAGAGCGTTTAACGAATAGGCCTACTCGATCTCCTTTTTTCACGCCGTGGGCAGCCAATAAGGCAGCTAGCCTTTCCGCTTGAAGATCCAATTCCCCATAAGTAATAGTCTCCCCCAAGTGGTCAATGGCGATAGCCTCGGGACGGACGGACACTTGATATTCGATGGCATGATGGATGCATTCAAAGGGCAGTTCCACGGCGGGGCCAAAGCCAAACTGCTGAAAAAGCTTTTGATCGCTGGAACTCAGTTTTTCTAAGCCCCTCCTGGACGAAGTTAGTTCTTTCATAAGCGTAAGATTTTTTAGATAGGAAGTCAGATCTAGACTTCTTTAATTTTCTTTTCGCTTACAAATTAAGCCCGAAGAGTTCACGACTTTTTCACGAAATCCGCACGATTTTTGCTCAAATCTCATCAATTATTTCACGATCCTTCACAAAGTGATTTTTAGGTTAAGAAACGAGCTCAAATCAGAAGAGCCCTAAAGCAGATGAACTACTTTAGGGCTCTTTTATAGCCAGTTAAACTTGCAGGAAAATTGTATGCTTATAAATTCAGAATGGGTAATTCAAAGGAAAAATCACTCCCTTTGTTGGGTTCACTGGATACTTTGAAATGGGATTCATGCAACTCGATGATGTGCTTGGCAATGGCTAACCCTAAGCCAGAACTTTTCTTGCTCCCAACCTCCGTCCTGGTATAATAGCGTTTAAAAATATTGGGTAGTTCTTGCTGGCTAATTCCTATTCCTGTATCCTTGACATGGATAGAAACAGTACTACTGTTTTCGATAGCATCAATCACAATCTTACCCCCCTCCGCCGTGAACCGAATAGCATTATCTAGTAAGTTTTGCAAAACTCGATTGATCAAACTTGGATCCGCCATGACCATCACGCCTTTCCGACGTAAAGTAAAGTTGCTGGAAATCGTAATACTTCGCTCGGAGGCGATCAATTTATAATCCTCAATGAGATCATAAATCATCTCATTGACATATATTGGTTCTCGCCGTAGCATGACCTGTTTTGCCTCCAACCTAGACAGCTCAAAGAGTTCGTCCACCAACCTTTTGAGATTATCGACATTACTAGAAATGTGCTCAAAGAACCGCTGCTTTTCATTAGCACTTAACTTCTCATTTTTCTCTCTGAAGGTTTCTACGTATCCATAGATTATAGCCAGTGGCGTTCTTAGATCATGAGAAATATTAGCTACCAGTTCCCGCCGTAGTTTTTCCGTGTTTTTGATCTCTTCAATACTTTGCACCACCTTATCTGCCATTCTATTGAACTGTCTGGCCAGGTAGTTCAGTTCTCCCTTGCCATGGACCTTGATCCTGGCTTGGTAATCTCCTTGTTCAAATTCATGGATTACGAAGATTATTTTTCGCAGATGACGCATTAAGTACCAGATCAAGATAGCACCGATGAAGAAAGCTAGTAATACTGAAATGCCGATGATCGTCTTTCCCAAATACTTCAAGTGGGTGCCCGCCAAATTAGCCTTTGCCAAATCGTAGTCTTTCCCGGTCAGTATAATATAGATATAACCTTGTTGGCCAATCTTGTCCAATGAAGCCGCAGAAAACACCTTTTTGACCTTTGGGTTTCGAGGATCTTGGCCCAGCATCGAGGGTTTCGTATCCTGGCTTTTTTGCTGAATGAATTCGTGAACGGGCGCTAGGTCTACCTGAAGTTTGTTTTCTTCGAAATGGTAATCATCCAACACAATACAATACTTAACAAACCCGGTCGAATCCAACAGATAAACTTCAATATTGCGATTGACGGCCATCATATCGTGCATGATATCGCCAAAAAGCGGCTTGTTCACCTTCCCATCTTCCAGGAACGGGTTCACCGTGGAGAATCTTTCATCGATCAGATAGTCTGCCAAATTATGGTGCAAATACTGATTCGTCTCATTAAAGAATCGATCGGCTTCAAAGATGGAGACTAAGGTGAAAGAACTACCTACTAGTCCTAGCAAGGAAAAGAATATGAGTAAAATCCTCCAAAATAATGAGTGCTTAAAATGCATTGTAGTTTGTCTATTAACTGGGATTCATGGTGCTGAGTCCGATGGCGGACGGGCACCATATCACTTGGAAGTCAACTAAGCCTGACCTACCAATTCTCATTGAAGTTATAGCCCATTCCCCAGCTAGTCAGGATATAATTGGGCTCATGTGGGTGCTTCTCAGCCGATTGATATGAGAGCTAACGGTATGTTTAAATCCGTGAAATTCGTGTCCCCAAACGATTTGGAGCAATTTTTCTTTAGTGTAGTTCCTTCCTGGGTGGGACGCCAGCGTTTTGAGCAGGCGGTATTCTGTGGGCGTCAAATTAACTACCTGATTCCCTATGAATACTTTCCGTTTTCGGCAATCTATTTTCAGACGGCCACGGTCAATCAAGTTCACCGCATCTTCCTGCATCAAGATTTTGGCACTGAGTCGAATTCGCCGGAACAAGGCTTTAATTCGAGCTGTAAGTTCTCTGACACTGAAGGGCTTACTAATGAAATCATCGGCCCCAAATTCTAGTCCTAGAATCCGATCCACTTCCTCCGAGCGGGCCGTCAGCATCATAATGGGTAGACATAGCTCCTGCCTTCTAATTTCCCGACAAATATCAAAGCCATTTTTTCCTGGCAAAGAGATATCGAGAATTAGCAAATCAAAGCGTTCTTCGATAGCTCTTCTGAAGCCTATATCGCCTGCGTATTCTGATTCGACCTCATATCCTTCGTCATGCAAGCAAAAACGCAAAAGCTCAGTGAGTTCCTTATCGTCCTCAATAAGAAGTATCCGTTTCATAATGTAAATAGGTGGTTAGTGGTCAGGGCAATTGCCCATGGTTTCTCGTGAAAAAAACGGGTTCTTTTTGGAAAAAGTCTCCCCCAATTTATTTAGTTTTTGCTCGTACATATAAAGGAATACACAAAGATGTAGCGGCCGCTACAAACGGAAATGTAGATATCACAGAGTCATCACAAAGCTGTAAAGAAGAAGAAACAATTAGGAGAATCGCTCGCTGAAATTACCTTTGAGAATAGGCAAATTGGAGCAGTACCATTCCTCCACCAGTCTAAAGCGTTTGAGAATGGTCAACTGAAAGGCTCTGATAGAACGAGGTGCTATAACCGTAGACATTAAGAAGGGAAAGTGAGAACCTACTTGAATCCTCACTTTCCCTTCGCCAATAAATTCCAATAGGGATTAAGCCTAGTCTTCTAACTTCAAGACCGCAAATTTCCCCTTATTCCAACCATGCACCAATAGATACAGCTGGGATTCTCCTCCCTCGTCCACAAAGTGTGGCCATACATGATGAATGTTGGTTAGGACGGGGATGCCAAGATCGCCAGGAACAATGGTAGAGACCAGTTCGTCACCTGTATGTGCGTAGATGGGAGCTGACTTTTGATCACCAACTGCTCGTAAAGCATTGAAGAAGAAGTGCTTTGATTTATAGGATACATTGCATACCAGACTGCCCTCTGGAATATTGTCAAAAGTTTCTAGATAGGCCCCATCTTTTCTAAATTTCACTACCTGTCCAGCAGCCCGATTAGCTACATACAAATGACCTTCATGGGCATAAATGCCATGTGCTGTTTGAAACTGTCCGGGAGCCTTACCCTTTCCTCCCCAAGCCAATTTCCCCCAGGTCCAGGAACCATCTACTTCTTCAATGGTAAGGATAAAGTCACCCTTTGAATAACCATGGGCGGCATAGATCACACCGTCTAGGTAGGTTACATCCGTCACGCCGAAATTACTCCCTTTATCAGAGAAGAAATCATTGGCAGGAACGAAGTCAAATTCAACACCTCGAGGCTTCAAAATGTCACTGACAATGGTTCCATCTAGGTTCAATACCAATACACGCTTACCCTCTTGCGCGACTGCCAAATGCTTTTTCCCCTTATGGACAAAGAATACGATGCCGTGGATATTGTCCTTCAGACGTTCATCCTGGCCAATCTTAGTCCACTCCTTCAGATCAGGGCTAATGGCGCATAAGCCGTAACCTGGTATCCCTGTGTATACGATCCCCGTCTCAGGATCTTCATTAAAACCACCATGCATGCCAGGTTCAAACTCTCGGGCCTCTTCTGGGAAAGCGGCAGTTAGACCCTCATCCCAGGAAAAAATAAAATCACCCTGTCCCGTAACCAATCTGGCTTTCTCGATCGGGGAACCCGTTTCGGATGTTGTGGTTGCTGATGCATGATGATGAGCATCCCCATGGTGATGGCCATGATGCGTATGATCTGTATCATCGTGATCATGTTTATGTCCATGTGCCATAAAGGCAAAGGCTATACCTAGAATCACTGCAAGGGATAAAATTTTGAAAGTTGGTCTGTTTTTCATCGTTTTGAAGATTATTTCCAAAATATGGTACGAAAATAAAAGATTGGGCTTTCTAAACGGCAGAAAAGCACATTCTCGGGTGTCAATTTACGGGAAAAATGGAAAGGAAAAGTGCAAATAACATTTTATCTTCCCTTTGTCCCATCCTTAGAGGAGCTCCAATTTTGGTGGGTTCTATTTTGAATGGATTTTTTCGGCCCTAGCGACCTTAAATTACCGGGAAGCATTCATCTGTAGCTTTGCTACTAGCCTACGTAAGAAGGTGGGGTAATGCCGCTAAGTTGCAAGTACAAGAGGATCTCACCTCAATGGCCGCTAAAATGATTATCCATCGTTTGCATAATGAATTCTTTAGAAACACTTCAACAAAACACCTTGCTTTTCTCTGCAAAATCAGCTTCCAAAGTGTCCTTCAAAAAATCAATGTATTTTTCGATGGATCAGGTTCTAATGGCTGAAATGGCCTTTTCTTACAAGAGAATTCTCCCCCAGCATTGAATTCAGCCGATTTTACCTAAATTAGTTGTTCATGGCAGACCGATCGATAAAACTCCTCTTGTTTCTGTTTTTGTGGGGAATGTATTTCCCTGTCTTTGCTCAACAGTATGGGTATGTTCAATACAATAAAGACAGTGGTGCGCCCTTTGAACAGGTCAACTCCGTTATCCAGGATAAGGAAGGATACATATGGATTGCTTCAGAAAATGGCTTGTATCGCTTTGATGGGATTCATTTCGACATCTACAGTCTTCATACCCAGAGTCAAAACATTCATCAGCTTCAAACGGACGGAAAGGATCTGTTCTTTGTCAATGACCTCAGCATCTACGAGATCGAGCAACTCTCTTTAGACCCTCAGGTTAACATTCTGCTCGCAGGAAGTATCAATGAAGCAGACTCCGTCCCATTTTACCCCAACGACTTTATATTAGGTAAAGATCAGCATGTTTGGGTTAGTCAATCCAATCATAGCATCGGTCGCTTACAAGAAAAGACTTTTACCAACTATCCCTTCTCTAGCTCAAATGAAGCGCAACAACTAGCC
Source organism: uncultured Lewinella sp. (assembly GCA_913057785.1). Classification (GTDB taxonomy): domain Bacteria; phylum Bacteroidota; class Bacteroidia; order Chitinophagales; family Saprospiraceae; genus DT-111. Next base: position 19,412 of record CAJXPD010000022.1, read on the forward strand.
ATACAAGAAGACGCTGATGGTGGGATATGGGCACTCAGCCCCATCGATGGCTTGTTCTACTTTGAAGCCGAGGCCCAAGCTTTCCAAAAAAAACTTGATATCAAAAATGGGAATTGTTTACTGATCCACGGCGACCGACTCCTGCTCGGCCAAGAGGCCTTGTATGTTTATAGAATCAGGGGAAAGTCTTTACGACTAGAAAAGAAAATCTCGATAGATGATGGTACTATTTCAGCTCTTCATGTGGATAAAAGTGGACAATACCTAGTCGGAACGGCACAGGGAAAGCTCATTCGTCTTCCGAACCTAAATAGCGCTCCACAATCTGTCTACGGAGCCAATGAAGCCCATCGTGTAGAAGAACTTGATTTTGGGAAGATTAATGAAATCTATGTCAGTTCAGATAGCTTAGGTAAGAATGATCGCCTGTGGATATCCGCTGAAACTGGATTGTGGTTACTGCAAAAGCGATTTTTCAAAACGGTAAAGAATCTACCAATGAACAATCCTATTGCTATTGCGGTGGGAGAAGATCGGAAAGTATGGGTGCCGATGAATTATCTATACGAGCTAAGTCCAAAAGATGACGAATTCGTAGCTCGAACCAGCTATAATAATATGCAGGTTAACGCCGTAGCCAAAGATAAGGCTGGCTTTACCTGGATTTCCCGAAATACTCCATCGGTAGAACTACTCAAGTACCGCAATACAGAGCTGATTAGAAGGTATGATCTGCATGATCGCGGTGAGGCTGTTTTCAATCTATATCCCGATAGCAAGGGAAATGTATGGTTCTGCCAGGCACCTTCTAGTAAACCTATCGTTGGTATAGCTAAGGTGAATACGAGGGGCGAAATCGAATATTACGATGACCAAAAAGGCTTTTCCAGTAGAGTTTTGACGATCAAAGAGAGTTCTCGAGGGGAAATTTATGCTGCGGGCATTGGGGAACAAAGCTACCTATATCGCTATGATGACGAGCAGGATCTATTTATCAATTTGAGTCCAACACTACCCTTTGAAGCCTTGCTCAACTTTGAGGTACATGATCTTACGATTGATGATCGTGGCATCGTTTGGTTGGCTACTACTGATGGTTTACTCCGTTATGATTCAGAGACCATAAGCTTGATCAAAAATGACCTCCTAGGTCAGGAAGAAGTACGAGGTGTCACGCATTATTCCAACAATAATATTTGGGTAGCCACCGCAACGAAAGGGCTTGTTTTTCATCAGCAAAACACCTCCACCGTATTGGGGGAACAGGAAGGGCTACCAGCAGTAATCAGTGCCTATCGATGTATCACTACCGATGCAGATGGCCGACTTTGGGCAGGTACCCCGGAGGGCTTAGTGTACTCTCGTATCGATGCGGCCACCTTACCCTATTCCAACCCACCCAGACTACGGCAGATCAACATTAATCAAGGAGAACTCGCAAGCACGTCTGACTCCACTATTCAACTTCGGCAAGATCATCAGCTTGAGCTGGTATTCACCAACTTATCCTTCCCCGCAAAGAATGTACAGTATCAATACCGACTCATACCTATAGCAGATAAACAAATCATGCTAGAAGAACAGCTTTGGCAATCCAACGGAAAGAGCAATAGCCTCCAACTGAACAAGCTAGAGCTTGGGGATTACTACTTAGAAGTCAGGGCTCGACAGACCGGAGGATTTCAATGGAGCATGCCATTAAGCCTTGAAATAGACGTGTACCTACCCTGGTATCTTAGGTCCTGGTTTATATACAGTGCATCGGGTACCTTGTTTCTTTTGCTAGCCTATTACTTTCGGTTTTATGTACGGCGCCGGTTCAAAAGACTACAGCAAGTCCTACAGTACTCTAATGAGAAGTTGGCCAATAAGGAGTCCCAATTAATGCAGAAGATACAGGAATTTGAAATCCAAAAAGAGGAGCTGGACAATGCCAATTCCAATATTCAAATCCTGGAACTCTTCATCAAAGGCATTCCGAAAAAAGCCTCTTGGGAAGATGTAATTTCAGCTATGGGGAAAGCCGTCTGGCAAGCTGCAGATATCGATGCTTTTGAAATAGCCTTTAAAGAAAAAGGAGAGATTGTGCATCGAGGATATTCCAATATGGAACGAAGTAGATATACCTTTCGTAGCAAGACCTTTGATGCCAAAACAAGCCTAACATGCTGGGCAATGGCTAATAAAAAGGAGGTAATGATTAATGACTTTCATAAAGAGCACACCTTGTATATTGATGAGAAGGAGGCCTATCACTTTAAATCCTTGATCTTTATTCCTTTCAAATTGGAGAATGATCAGCCGGTGGTGTTATGTGCCTATAGTATTAGGGAAAATGACTTCGATCACAATGATTTAGTCATGTTCCGCATCTTATCCAAGTTTATCCATTTTTCGATCCATCATGAATTAAAGAAACAATTATGAATGGACCATTATCTCGCCTGTTCATGCTGCTATTGCTGATCACCAGCGAGCAGTTCGCCTTCGCTAATACCGATACCTTAATCGTGGGCATTTACCATAATCCCCCCTTTGTCATTGCCACGGACGAAGACACCTATGAAGGCCTCAGTATCGAGCTCTGGGAGAATATTGCGGAGTCTTCCAATATCCATTTCGAATACCGACAATACTCCGATTTTATTGGCATTCTAAAGCAATTGGAATACCGGGAAATCGACCTGACCATTAACCCAATGGATGTCAATGATACAAGGGTAGAAAAGTTTGATATGACCCAGCCCTTTTTCATCACCAGTATTGGTGTTGCCATCCCTTTCATGAACCGATCTACGCTAAGTGTATTTGTTCGGAATATCTTCTCCTTGGCATTTCTAGAAATCATTTTGCTACTGATATTGGTCATCTTCATCTTTGGTTTCTTACTCTGGCTCGTTGAACGGGGGCATAACAAATTCCAGTTCCGTCCCGGCTTCTTAGGTCTATTTGATGGTCTCTGGTGGTCAGCAGTAACCATGACCACGGTGGGTTATGGTGACAAGGCCCCCAAGTCCAATTTAGGAAAGGCCATTGCCATTATTTGGATGTTTACTGCGGTGATCATCATTTCAAGTTTTACCGCTGGCATCGCTTCTACCCTGACCATTAGTGGCCTGCAGACGGACATACAGACGGCGGAAGACATTCGATTGGTAGACCGAGCATCCGTAGTCGGTGCGACTAGCAGTGAGTTTTATTTAATACAAGAAGAAATTCCCATCCATCAGACCTTTGCTTCCCCCATCCCCGCTCTTCGCACCTTAGCCAAAAAAGAGAATGATGTACTACTGCACGACCGAACTGTATTGCAATATTACATCAACCGTCTTTCCTTAGCCGAAAAAGTAAAATTGCTACCCATCACCTTGAAAGAGCATTACCAGAGCTTCATGCTACCCAAGGGGCACTCCAGCTTTGATGTAATTAATGTGGGCTTGATGAAGGAAATGCAGAAGAACGGTTGGGAGGAATTACAGCGAAAGTATAATGTTGTATGGCGATAGTCATTTGATGCTACGCGTGAGGTAAGTATTCTTAGGAGACCTCCTCCCGAGCTAATTACCTTTGTCCCTATACTTGTTATGCGACTAAGATTTCAGGTCTAATTTCTTGAATCCTTTGAATGCTCTTCATTAATAATTCCTGCGAAGTATGTATTGAACTACCTTTAACTAGCAGCTCATAGTCAAAAATTTGAGCTGAACCCAGTAGAAATTTCGCGCCATTCAGAGTATGAAAGTCCACTGGTAGATTTCCATTCTCAAATACAATCAATTCTGGCTGCCGTACGTGGTAATCGCCTGTCAAATCACCCTCGTATAGGAAAATGAATAAGATATCATGTTCCGAAGGAGTATGATAAGTCCAGCCCTGTCCCTTCCCTAGGTTTACTTCTAGATAATTTAGGTTATAGGGAGGTGTGATCTTGCTTTCTAATCCATTATACTTTCCTAGCAGTAGATGAAAGTCACGACCTTTTGTAATGTCCTGCTCTTTTAAGAAAACGCTCTTGGGTTCTTGCAGCTGCATTTCTGGCGGTAAGGCAATCCACAATTGAAATCCTCTCGCGTAACTATCATCTCTTATCTGTCCCTTGTGCCATACCCCATTACCAGCTTCCAAGTATTCAATATCCCGTACACCCAGACTGACCCTATTTCCAGTACTTTCTTGAATATCGGTACTTCCTTCTACATAGTAAGTGAATGTCGCAATTCCTGAATGAGGATGCCATCCAAAGCCAGTCCCTTTGGGAGGATCTCCATTGATATAATCTAAAAAGACGAAAGGTTTTGTGAGCTTACCCTGTACCCGAGGATGGATCACTCTTGTGATCAGGCCATGGTTTTGACCACTGTTTCTATATATTATTTTTCTTGGCATGATGTTTCTCTTTTAACTGAAGTTATCCAACTGCTTCCAAAAAACTGGCTACCTTGCTTAGATGTTCCTTTCGGAAGGGACCTTCGGTGATTTTCCCATCTGTGAAATTTTGATAAAAAGAAGGCAAGGCAAAACTTTCGATGAAGTCTGCTCCCAGAAATGGAAAGGCTGTCAATGCAGACTGGAGTACCGTAGCTCCACCTCTGGCTCCGGGAGAGGTACTCATTAAAAGCATGGGTTTCTGATTCCAGAATTCCAAGTTTACTCTTGATAACCAATCTATGATGTTTTTAAACACGGCAGCATAAGAGCCATTGTGCTCCGCTAGAGATATCACGAAGCCATCCGCCTTTGCAAAGACTTCATTGAGCTCGTTTACCAATGACGGAATGCCATTTTTTGATTCGTAATCCTCCCCATAGATAGGAAGTTGAAAGTCATTCAAGTTTATTTGAATAATTTCAGTGTGATCTAACATTTCCGAAGTATAGTTTACCAACTTCTGATTGATAGATGCTTTGCTGTTGCTTCCTGCTAATGCTACTAGTTTTTTCATGATTTACTTTTTATGATAATGTTGTCCAAGGCATAGCCGCCACTTCCGTTGATCAGAATAGAGAGCGCTAAGCCGATGATTAAAATAGAATACTCGTACCCTTCCCCTTCCTGATTGCCAAACCAGTTCATGAAAAATCCATTTTGCAATTGTGAGGTAAAGATGATTCCCATAAACAAGCCAATGATTGCTATTGCCCAGCATCGACTTAGCAAACCAAGAATGAGAGATATTGAGCCAAAAAACTCGATCGCTATCACAGAGAATCCGACGATGGGCGGAAGCCCCATCTGTTGACTAAAGAATTCCATGGTGCCAGAGAACCCGAAGCCTCCAAATAGACCGAGCATCTTCTGTGCCCCATGCGGGAATAGAACGAGCCCCAGTATTAATCTGGCAATACTAAATCCGAGGTTCGATTGAGAGGTTAAAAGGGTTTGAATTAATCTGTTCATGATTGTAGATATTTAAGTCAGTAATGTCTCGTTGAGTGATACTTACAGCATTCTTCTATAGTACATGCCAATAGCATTCCTGCTTAGCGCCTCTGGCCCATAGCGATCCATATCCAGTCCCACACCGACTTGATGTCCCGAAAGTGAAATGCCTGCACGTAATTGCTGAAAACTTCTAGAATGGGTTCTGAATTCATCCCATACATGTAGAAATTGCCCATTTACCCAGAAAGAGATAGATTCCTTAAGGGGTACATTAAACTGAAACTGGGCAAATGTCTCTATATAGATTTGCTCCTTCTGTTGAGCATATCCAACAGTGGGAATGATGACTAGTAAAAGTCTTTCGCCTTTGGAGGTATATCTTGTTGATATTCTTTGAGAAAATCCGCCAATACTATTATAGTAAAGGGAAGGCCCAATGGAAAACCTTTTACTGAAATTCCAAAATAAGGTGGGTTGAATACCCGCTTCATCGAAGTTCCGATTTTCATTGGAACCGTAATTTTCAAAGAAGCCAAGGGTCGTCAAACTTAATGACTTCGCCTCATTGAGGTGTTGACTGGAAAGGAGGTTGAAAGACGTTTTATCTAAACCTTTGAACAACTCAACTTGAGTAAATTGAGCCTGTAGATTGATGGCTATTCCGAGGATTATCAGTACTAAGGCAGGTGCTGTATTTTTCATGCCTCAAAAATCAGGGGAGCAGGCATGAAAAAAAATAAACTAGTTTAAGAGCATGCTTAAAATTTCATTAATCGGCTACGAGTGGCAAATTTCATCCTGAGCCTCGTTAAAAAGCCTCGCCTTACCTTCTAGGTAGGCCTACGTTTTTTGCCTTCCTCAGGATAAAATTTGTTCACTCTCACTCAATCATGAAAATTCAATCCTGCTCTAAGTCGCCGATCTTTTTTTAATTTTTGCTTTAATCATACTCATGAATTCGGGAGTCACTCCGATATAAGCAGCTAGATCTTTCTGCTTTATTCTCTTGACTATTTGCGGATACTTTTCTTTGAATCTTAAGTACCTTTCTTCGGCCGTCAAAGAAATACCATGATTCGTTCTTAGGATGTAGTTCATGAGTGATCTTTGGTATAAGATGCGGTAGAACTTTTCAAATTGTGGAATCTCTTTAAACAGGAGTTCATAATTTGTCCTAGATATGGCCAACAGCTCCGTATCTTCCAAGGCCTCTATAAAAGACACAGAGGGTTCCCTTGAGATAAAGCTAGCCATGTCTGTGGTCCAATAATCTTCAATGCCGAACATGGAAATGTGTTGGGTTCCAGCCATGTCCAATGTATAGGCCTTCACACAGCCTTTGGTGATGAAATATTCATATTTCGCCACATCCCCCTCTTGCAATAGGAAGTCCTTCTTTTTGACCCTAACCTCTTTCAATAATGAAATAAATCTACGCTTCTCCAGATCTGTCAATTCAATGAATCTACTTACATTATTGAGGATAAGGTGGTGGGCATCTTTGAATTCCATTTCTATTTCGTTCTGGTAGATTTTTGATTTAGTCGACTTTTGGGAGAAGATTAGGCTATGTGTTCCCTTTCTGCCAAAATAGTTTTCACATTTGTGTGAGCAGCTTTCCACTGAGCCGTTTCCTTAAAGTATATGTATCCATCATTCAGTAAATCAGGGTTACTGTCCATATCCGATTTATCGTAGGATGCTTCGCATTTATGCAATTTACCTAAATATCCGAGCAACTCTCTTGTCCCTTTAGTCTTCAGCTCATCTAATGAAAGGACTTTTGGTCTTCTATTTCTGCCCATAACTGTGCTTTCGTTGAATCGATCTATCACTAGGGACACTATTTTCGATAGTCATATTTCTCAAATGTGACATTTTCTGCTTCGGCAAGAATTTCTTCAGCGGCAGCAAGGAAGTTTTCATTCAGGCATTGTTTACTTTTCTGAAAGTTTGACCAGACGACCGTTATTTCTTCCCCTGGGTCATGCCTTCCAAATCCTCCCCTCAGTATATCTGCAAATGCATTTAAATTTCTACCGATGCGCCAACCAAGCTCGTAAGTAAATATATTCTCTACATGTCTGTAAAAGCCTTTTTTGGAGCGAAACTTGTTTCCATTGATTTCAAAATCCATCGCTACCGATTTCGATTACCTAAGATCAATTTGCACAAACCTATTTTCGACATTAACAATAATCCAATCTACTGAATTAGAGTCTGGAATACAGTCCGTCATATCAGTACCCTTGGCATACCTCCTTAATGCATATTTACCCAGTTAGATCCTCATTTCGTAATCCTGTTGACCATTCTGTCCAATCCAGGCCCTGGTCTCTATTGCCCTTTTATCATTCACCTCTTTCTTTGAAATGTTCTTCCAGGAAACACCATCACACCATAACCTACGCATGGCTTTTTCATTTGAATTTCGGAATGTCTCGCACAAATGATATTCCAGGAATTCACAGAAATCTTGATTGAATGATTCCTCCATTATTGCATTTTCGATTTTCACTTATAATGGATTACAAATCTTCCAAAGGAGTAGTTCCCTTTCTCCAACTCCATTCGACCTCCGTCATAAACCACATGTAGGCTTCATGGTCACTCACGCCCCAATCCTGAAAGTCTCTGATACTATTAAACAGTACGCTGGCGTTTTGGGCGCTGGGATCGACAAGTAATCGGTTTATATTTTCAATAAAATGGAAGGGCTTATGCTCGCACTTTTCCAGGTAATGCATGAACCATTTATGATAAGGGAAGAGCACGCGGTTATGTGCTAAAATGAGTCGGCCGGCATGCAAAGTCAATTGTGAAGCCGCTCTGGATTTAGTGTAGAGGTTGCCATGCCGTTCTGCCTCTCCCATCAGCCAATTTTGTATAAATGACATGCAATAGTAGGATCTCATGCGGTCTTTTCTGCCCAGCTCGGGATAAGCGTTTATACCAGCCAGAACTTTCTCTAGTCCCTCCATCTTAGAATGTGCAATAAATGCCCCATCAAAAGCTGCCCGGGTGGGCTCATTTCCTTTATCGGCTACTTCATGGAGGTACTCCATGTTAATGATCTTCCCATCCACGAATCCGCCTGGGTAACTGCATAAGTCCCTGCGGTTAATAAACAAATCTCCTGCTGACTTTCGCTTATTATATTCCGCTTCGGTAGCTACAATCATAAAGTCGATATCAGAGTCGTCTCTGGCACAGCCCTTGGCTACAGAACCTCCAATAATGATCGCAAGGAAACCCTCATCATCTTGATAGGCTCTGACTAGGTTTTCAATGGCGTCTCTATGATGAGCTTTGATTTCTCTTTGCATAGCAGTCTTGGGTATGGGTGATTGGATCCTCCTGATATTGATCGAGCTGTCCGTGAATATTAAATGTTATTGTATTTATCTTTAAATCTAGTCAAAACTCGGTTAATCCAAACGAATTCATGTAGGCTTTCTAGCTGATATAAAAGCTTATTTGGAATGCTCTTTTTTCCTAGTAGAGTCCCAGCCAGTTGGCCCGCAATTGAGCAATTCGTATCCGTATCGCCTCCAATCTCTATCAAATCTCTATACATTTTCTCGAATCCAATCTTCTTTATTCGGCTTGCTGCCGTGATGGCTAAGGGAACGGAATCTACGACATAAGCACCACTTCCTAGCTGGCCAATCTCGAATAAGGACTTCTCTTCTCCTAGTTCTTGTATCTTGATCAATCTATCCCGAATTCTGGTATCAGGAATCTTGGCGATTAATAATTCATGCAGGTCCTCCTCTCCGGTCCAATTGCCATTGAAGATTTCCCTGATAGCCAACACTATACATAAGGCCCCGACATAAGCTTCATCATTATGATGGGTGATAGAAGTTATCTCTCGGAGTGTATTTCGCTGCAGGTTTTCAACAAATCCTAGAGGAGCTATCCTCATGGCAGCTCCATTGCCCGCAGCATATTCTCCTCTCCTGCCGACCTGACTCCAATGCCCTCCAGCTGATAACTCTTGCAGGGCCTTCAAAGTGCTGGAGCCAATTCCTCTGACATTCCTTTGTTTATAGCACCTAAGCAGGTACTCAGTTACTATTCCCGCCGAAATATGCTGATTGTCTAGAACGGCTTCGCAAGTGGCTAGCGTTAGCTGAGTATCGTCCGTAATTTGCCAGCTGGGTTCTTCTGTTTTCGGCTTGCCAAATAGAAAATAGACTTGCTCATCTTCTATTTTAGATTGGTGTTCATAGCCACTCCCATAAGCATCTCCGATAGCACCTCCCAGAATACACCCTTCAAATCTTTCATATTTGTTCATTCTCTGTATGAAAAACGGTTTTGAAATTTACTTCAACTGACCAACAGTCAATTATACCATTTAATTCCCTTCACAAAATCTAATCGCCTCCAAAAGAATCTCATCCTGCTTAGCTACGATCCCCTCCACCGTTGGTTCAATATAAATATCAGGAATAACCCCAATCCGTTGCACCGGACTTTCATCATATCGGAAGATTCCATTTCCGGACATAGAGGTAAGGATATTGCCAGGTAGGTAGATAGGTGTCCAGTTGCCAATCGCCCCAGCCGTGGAAGAGCCAATGATCGTCACAGTGGGTGCTTGCCGGTAAATAAGGATTTCAAACTCCGGCTGGCTTTGGGTGTATTCATTTACTAGGATCACAAACCTCCCTTTGTAGTAGGATTCATTGATTTCGCCCCATTTATAGGACCTAGAAAAGGGAAATTCGCCCAGTTGATCTTTACTGTACTGTTTGCTTTTGAAGGCATATTTAGGGACGGGTAAAAGGAAGTTGGGAAGGACACCTTGTATGTTTACGGACGGGTAGGACCGGTAGTCAAAAATGATGGAGGATATATTCTGGTATTCCTTTAGTAAGGAATCTAGTTCGCCTGGCTTCAAAGCACCAGGATATATATAGGCTATTTCTTCTGAGATTTTGCGCGAAGCTGGGATATCGCGCTGGACATATTGTAGTGGGTTATACTTGCTAGTAGTAAGGGTTAAGTCCAACTTGCGATTCCCCCTCAGCACTTTCACCTCAGCAGTATCCTCGTTGGTCCGCAATATATACTCGGATAGAATTCTATCCTTTGCAGCTTTGGTGGAAGCTGAGACATATCGGCTTTTCTTATTCCATAATTTACTCATCTCTTCCCCCTTTATTTCCAAAATTATATCTCCCACCTCAAGCGGTAGGTTGTTAGCAAACAATCGGTTGACATAAGCTTGGTTTTCTATCACCTTTAACTCAATGGGAATTTGATTCTTCCCTAAGTATTGATTCAGAGTTTCGTCCCTATGTATCCCTCCATGACCATCATTAATTTCACACACCAATTCAAGAAGGACGAGTTTATATTGTAGCTCATTATTCGTAGCTAAAATTTTAGGTATATATTTCATCAATACAGTGTTCCATTCTTCACCTATGAGGTCTTTGTATGGAAAGAAGTATTCAATGATGTTCCAATATCTGAATAAGGTAAGTAGCTTGACACCCTCATCTTCGAAGCTGATGTTCGGATATTTTTTCTCCTTGAAATTCGGCGTGATATTCCATCGGCCAGGCTCCACATATTGTTGCTTTTCCAGTAACTCAAAAGCTGAAACTGCTAGCAAGTATCCTTGCATGTCTTCCGAAAGTAGATTGTTATCCTTGATCCATTGTGGATTCCGGTTAGTGCTATCTCCGCCCTCATAATTCTTCACCTTTGGCAGTTGGGCAAGTAGCAAGGCCTCGAAGGACAAACTATCGCTATCCACGAGTCTTAGGTAAGTAAACAGCTCAAGGTCCCAATCTAGGTTTCCTTGGATAATTTCAGGGTGTTTATACTTCAGATACCCCCAAATCTTGCATAGCTTGTACAAGTTGTTCACCGTTCGATCTGAACGATCAGCAATGTTGACATCCGACTGCAAGGATATCTTCTCTTTGAGATCTGAAGTTTGCGCGGTAAGGCTCAGTAAGATCAGCCAACTGAAAATAAATAGCAGATATCGAGTTAACATACAGACAGTCTATTTATTGATACAATCTCAAAAATAGACGGTCAATGGTAGGTAAAATAGAATAAATCGTGCAAGGCTTTTGAAGCCTTTGATCCCCACTAATGCGCGAAGGAGTATCTGTAGTACACTTTTATTTGTCTTTGACTTTCCCCTTACCTTCTTGCAATTTCTCAAGTTGCTCCTTAGCTTGAGCGGTCAGATCAGGTTCATTTTCGTCATTCAAGTCAACCACCTTTTTGTAGTACCGCATTGCTTTGTCCATATCCCCCGTCCTCTTGGCCAAGACAGCCCAAGAATGGTACCCTCCGGCGTAGTCTGGATGTTCCTTGATGGTCTTATCAAATAGGGCTGCAGCTACTTTATAATTTTGGGCGCGTAAATAGTCCATGCCGAGATAAGGTAAGGTCGTTTTCTCAACCTCATATTTATTGTCCTCTTTCAGCTGATCATAGAGTATAATGCCTGCTTGTGTTCCTTTTTGTTCTATCTCCTTTTTCATTGGTATCTCCAAAGGCATAGCGAATTCGTAATCGGAATAGATGCTAGCAAGCGCATTGACATTGTGCCAGAGAAATCGCCCTGCCCATTCTCTGTTGGTAAACAGGACTACGGTAAGTTCCAAGGCAGGTATTCTAAGTACCTGTGTTTGAAAGCCCGAGGTACCGCCGGAATGATGTAACATCTTAACCCCATTACGATAATCAATCATCCAGCCGTAGCCTGCTCCTGCCTTATCTGTTCTAGTATGATTGTCCCAAGCATGGAAGGCATCTTGCAGTAAAGTTCTAGGGACTAAAGTTTCTGTATAGAGTGCCTGATCCCATTTATAGTAGTCCAAAGTGGAGCAGTAGATGCCTCCGTCTCCCTGAATGGCACTGGTCATGCTCTGGTCACTGAAAATAAAACGGCCTTCCTCTTCTTTATACCCATAAGCTCGATTGACAATCGGCTGATCCAACTCAAAGACACAAGTATTATTCATACCTAATTTGTGAAAGATCTTCTCCTCCATAAAATCGGCAAAACTCTGATTTGAAATCTTCTCGACAATCTGCGCCAAAACAGCATATGCCGTGTTGCTGTATTGATACTGTGTACCGGGGGTAAAATAGGTGGAACTGGTGGTCATTATACTATCCAAGACTTCTCGATCCAGCATTTGTTGAGTCCGGTTGTCATTTACAAAACGATAGTAATCTTCGATACCCGATTGGTGGGTTACTAGATGCCTGATCATAATATCCTTACCATAAGCAGGAAATTCCGGAAAAATCTCCGTCAAGGTGGTTTCATATTCTATTTTCCCTTCGTGCACCAAAATCATAATGGCCATTGCTGTGAATTGCTTAGTGACAGATGCAATTCGATAATTCGTTTTTGGTGTACTTGGAATTTCTTTCTCTAGATTGCTTAGTCCATAGCTCTTCTGATGAATAATCTGCCCCTTGTGGATCACTAAAACATTGGCACCAGGACGCTGGCCGGTGGCCGGCTCGAATAAATAATCCAGTAATTCGATATCCGCTTCATTCAGAGACTTTTCATGCTTGCTCTTCTCTTGAGCGAAGCAACCTGCAGAGAGGATGAGTAGGACAATGAAGTATATATGTTTCATGAAGTTCTATTTTTAGTGGACCTGTCTAGCCGTGCAGCTGTCATTCTTCTTGCCTAGCTATGACATTAATTTCAAGCTAGGGTTAAAGATGGAAAATCAACTTTGTAATTCACTTCGAAATTAGCCTTGCTTAGCTGGCAACTAGCAATGGGTAATGTGGAACTGACTTCTTAGACTTTTTTAAATTGATTTCATATTACAGAACAGCACCTGTAGAGGACCAAAACAACCCTTTCCCAATGACTGGCTTTATGCTGAAGTTCAAAGGCATCATTTCTTTAATTTTGAAACCTCTATGGAAATGAATTCTGGCAGGTAATTGGGTGTACATCCCCTGGGCACAATCTCATCCCGATATAAGCCCGTTTTTTCTCCAATACCAATGCAACGGGCTCGATATTCCTCCTGCCATTTACCGATCTGCCCCGCTGTATAATTCATCGCCCATTGGACTGCCGGTTTTTCCGTTAACAGCCTGGACTCAATCGCTACCAACAAGTCCTCTGTGTTGGAGAACCCGGTCTTTCCCATCCACCTTAAGCGAGCCTGGTAATACCAAAAAACTCTCCTTTGTAAGACCGAGGAGCTATGTTCCCATGATTCTATCAGCGCGATTGTTTTTTTATCCTTCATCAGTTGATTAGCCATCAACCAGTCTACCAAGTGATTGCGTTCCTCTGGATCATGAGTTTGAATATCTTGATCCAATTGGTCGATCAAGCCTTGGTTAAGTTGCTTTTTGTCCATCACCAGGATTGCGAGTTGACGGGGAAGAAATTCCCCTGTAGACCAAAGCTCCAAAGCTAGGTCATGATCTTTCTTGATTTCCTTGGCTAGTTTTCGCAAATCGCCCAACTTGGTAGTCTCAGGCTGAATTTGTTTGTAAATGCTTATGGCTTTTGCGGAAAGTTCCATGTTGGTCGGTTCTTTAATTAATGGAGAAAGGCTATTTAAAAGGTATTCAGATCAAGTTCACTTCAAGATCGCTATTTATGTACAGTTGATCAAGTCTGTAATTAAAGGACTGCCTCCAGGGATGCGAAGTAGTACTATGCGACTTAACGTAAGCATATTAGGAATTGGGTTTGACTTCGTGGATTCCTTTTAGTAGTTTGATGTAGCTTGAAAATTTGTACGCTTAATTTATCACTCGATGTTCACAATCAATTGGCCAACCATGCTAGCCATTCTAGGGTCTAGTCATGGGTTGTTTTTTGGGCTTTTATTATTACTCAAACCCGGTAAGGATACAACCAGGAAGATTTTTGCCCTGCTTTTGTTGGCTACTAGCATCAGAATTGCAAAAAACATAGTGGTACATGCTACGCTGATTGATCCGGATCTACGCATTCCGGCCGATCTATGGCGAAGCTTAGTCAATTTGGGATTGACTCATCAATTCGCTATTGGTCCATTATTTCTCCTGTATTTTCGCTCCCGTTTAGTTAGTAATTTTGCTGTACAAGCCCGGTATCTTTTTCACCTCATTCCTTATGCAGTCTTACTCATCGCTACACCGTGGCTCACCTGGCCTTTCTGGAAGTACGGCGGCTTATGGTTGTCCTATATTTCTATCTTACTGTACTACCTACTCGCCTTTAGGGAATTTCATTTAGGGAAAAAAAGGAGCATGATGAACCCTAGCACCTCAAGATGGCTAAATGCGCTATTGGTGATCGTAGGAATCTTGTTGCTTAGCTATTCGCCAGCGCTCTTCCATTATGTCGGATACATTGGCGGGGCCGTACTGTATGCCATCGGCATTTATGTCGTGAGCGCTGTGCTATTTCAGGGAGGAAGAAGTAATGATCTCCTCGGAGAAAAATACCGCACATCTGGACTCGGCAAGTCACAACTCGAAGGTATTGGACAGTCTCTGGAAACACTGATGACCGAGACCGCTGCCTTCAAGGACCCTGATCTAAGCCTAGTAAAGCTGGCGGAACGCTTAGAGGTAGCGCCACATCAACTGTCTCAGACGATCAACGTCCTGTACCGGAAATCTTACTCCGATTACGTCAACGATTTACGCGTAGAAGAAGTCAAACGCCTATTACTGAGTCGGGACTTTGCTGAACAGAAAATTGCCACTATCGCCTATGAAGGTGGTTTCAATTCCTTGTCTACGTTTTACAGCATCTTCAAAAAAGAAACAGGAGTAAGTCCCAAGCAATTCCAAAAGCAGCACCAAGTCAAAAATTGATATCCGATATTATGATTTCGGAAGAAATAGTGCAAATCAGCAGTTTTCTTTGGGCAAAAAAGTATCATGACTATGTCTTCCATCCGATTGTTATTTCTACTGTTTTTCACGTTCACAAGTATTCAATTAGTTGCACAAGATGATGCGGCAAAATGGCAAGCCGAAATTGATCAAGAGATTTGGCTCCCCTTCACCCAAGCTTATCAGAATTTTGATGGAATAGCCTTCAATGCCTTACATTCTGATGATGTCCTTCGAGTCAGCCCATGGGGCATCCGTAAAGGAGCAGATTATAAGCAATCTAATCTCAAGGGTTACCGCAAGAACAAGGCCGCGGGTAAAAAGCGGGAAATCTTCTTTTGGCTAGAACATCGGCAAACCACTAGCGATTTGTCCTATGAGGTAGGGTACTACAAAGTAAGCATTAGTTCAAAGGAAGGGACCAGAGATCACTACGCGAGGTTCCATGTATTAATTCGTAAGATTGATGGCCAGTGGAAGATAGTACAAGATTGGGATACCAATTCTATCAATGGGCACAAGGTGACCGCTGAGGATTTTGAGAAAGGAGCCGATCGAATCCTAAAGTTCTAGCTACTATTCTGTCCGCAGTCAAAAACTGCGGACAGAACTTCTTCCTTATTCTTGGTAGATGCCCGCTTTACTCTCCTAGTTTTCTAATGAAGAAATCTACAAAATCCTCATTGCTAGGATCACTAAAAAGCAAGGGCTTACCATAGGTGGCAACATTGGGGACCCCCACCGCATCGGCAAATTCCTTGATCTCCCGAGCATGAAAAGGATGGTGATTGAAACTACCTTGAGTCTGGGGTACATTGTTGTGCCCTCCTGTATTTGTCACCCAAATCTCTGGATCATCGGCAGATAGAAGCGACAGCATATCCACACTTTTCCGATATTGATCAATAGTAGGACTTTCATATTCCTCCCAGGAGTTGATTCCGTAGAATCGGAAGAGCGCTTCCTCTCCAAATCCAGCTAAAAGATCATCCCAAGAGGAACCAAAGTCTTCGAATACATCATTAATCCATCGGTTCTCAATATCCAGGCTGGACTGCGTAGCTCTCAGGGCAACACCTTGTACCCTTGTGCTTTGCCTTAGAACCGGGTCAGTATTGTTAGGATCTTTAAAATCATCGTTAGTAGCGATCCACAGAGAAGTCGAAGCACCGGCTGAGCTTCCGAATAGACCAATTTTATCCTTGTCAACATTTAATTCCTGATGGATATATCGGAGATATTGTACCGCTCTTTTCGCATCGTTTAGGCTTTTCAGTACCCCTACGGTTTCGTTACCTTCTAAGAGGCGATAATTGATTGTCGCCACAGCTATCCCATTGGAAAGGAGTTCAATGACAGAGGCCTGGTAATCCGAAGAATAGGCAAATTGCTTATCTCCCCCCGTAAATCCACCTCCATGAATGAATACCACTAGAGGGGTTGGGGTGGCGCTAGTAGGTAAAAGTATATCGAATTGCGTACTCTCATATTGATCATAAGGTATATCCTCTGCAAAACGTGCATCCGCAGCTTGCAGGTCAAAAGGTGGAGTAGAAAAATCTAATTCGATTAACGGTTCTTCGGAGGGAATTACGGGCTCCTCCTTGTTGCAAGCTGTTGTTGAAATTAGTAAAAGAATTGGGAGTAAGATCTTGAGTCTATTCAATAGCATAATACATTCTGGTTTTTTACACTTTTTAGACCCTTTGACCTTAGTCTTAGGAAGAAGTTTAATTGCGGGAGAAAAATGTTCGAATTTTAAATCAAACTCCTTCCTAAGATTGAAAGTAATTCCCCAAACCTCAGCTAATCAATATCTGACTGAGCAGCTTTAGAATCCTGATATCCTTTATAGGCTATTCCGGCACTGGCAATAGCCCCAAAAACACCGATGAACCAGGTTTCCGTAAAGAGTAAACCAATTCCACAAACAAAACCTAAAATGCCAATTACCAAAGCCAGATTAAATGCGCTATTAGCTTGCTTACCCATGTATTATTCTTTTGATTTACAACTGTTTATTATTAGTTAGAGCTAGTATACAGTGAAAAGATACGCCACGATAAGGAATTCGGCAAGATCCTTAGCTTAACTGCTTACTACCATCGATTAAGTATCTTTTTCCCTTAGGTTGGGAATTCCTCGTTCTTTTAGAATGTGGTTAAATTTATTCCAGATTTCCTGTTGCTTGGGGCCCCATTGACTAAAGCCATAATGGAAGACATTGGCTTTACCATTCCTAATCCATTGATTTGAGTTATTTGGCAGATCTACCTGCAATTCAAGATTGAGAAAATGCGTAGCCGCCAGGCTTTGTCTGGAAACCTTTTTCTCATAGGAGGTATAGCCTCCACTTACAACTTCAAATGGGAATTGCCAAGATTTGAAGCCTTTCCTCACCTTTATGACCTCCTTTTTCTCGAATGTGACGGATTGAATTGATATGATCGAATAATATACCACTAACCCCAATAGATATAGTAATCCGACATAGGCGAAATAGTCGTCCCGGTACTTGCTAAGAGGTAAGGCACAGACACCGATCAGCGCAGCCATAAACAAAAGGATTGCAAAGCCTTCTGGCCGACTTGAAATTTTAATGACTCCCGTACTGACATCCTCATGGATAGAGACCTTTCTGAACATAGGGCACCGTAATTGTTGTACACCTGACGGAGCAAAAATTAAGCAAAAGAAAGGTACTATACCCTAGAAAACCCAACTTAATTTAATCCAAGGCATTCATCAGTTTGCTAAAGATACGATATGAGCGGGCGTGTGCAGACCGTAAACCATAGCCTGCTGAGGTAATGGCAATGACCATTTTTTCAGCTGGGACGACTAGTAAATGATTCCCTCCAAAACCTGATGCCCACAGGTATTCCACCTCCTTTTTACCGAATTTCCGCTTTGACTTATACCACAGCATTCCATACTGGTCAGCACGCCATCCTTCTGGGAAATCGAAGACTTTATGCGTCAATAGGCGTTCTATATAGGCAGCATCTACAATTTGCTCATTCCCCCATTTACCTTGGTTCGCCACTAGAGTGCCTAGTTTAGCAAAAGCTAAGGTGGATATATAAAGATTGCCTGCCGCCATCGTTTGGTTCGAGGCATTTGTATACCAATAAAACTGCGTGATGCCTAGCGGGTCAAAGATTTTCTCCTGTGCAAAATCTCTCAGGCTCATGCCAGATTTTTCTTCTATGATGGCTCCGATTAAGGCAGCATTGATATCTGCATAGACCCATTTTTCACCTGGTGTACCCGTCTGAGGAATACCCAAAATATAGGTCAACCATTCGTCCTTCCCCATCCATTGTCCAGCATTACCAGGTGTATTGCCATCATCAGAGTCGGCATCTAAACCCGAGGACATGTCAAGGAGGTCTTTGATCTTTACCTTCCTATAATCCTCATGCAACATAGGATATTTCTTTTTAGGGAAAAAAGAATAGACGTCTTGGTCTATACTTTGTACAAGGCCTTCTTTAATGGCAACCCCCAACAGTAAGGAGGTTATACTCTTGCCGGAGGATCGGATATCATGAATGTGACTCCGCCAAAAAGAATTAAAATACCACTCCGTGGCCAGTTGATTGTCCTTAATTACCACTAATCCTATGAAGTTTCGTTGTGGAAAATTGTCAATCTCATCAATCAGGGCATTCATGGAGTCTCGATTGAGACCGGCCTCTTCTAAGCTAGTAAAGGGAAGATTGGGAACGGGAGGCCTTTGGCCAAACGATAGAAAGGATACACAAAGAAAGAGGAGCACGATGTACTGTCGCATTTGACTTGGTTTTAGTATGAGTGATGGTAATGAGCGTTCAAGAGGGTAAGGAAACACCCAGCCGCAGGATCCACGAAAATAGATCTATATTAAATGGCTAGTAATCGCAAGATGGGTAGTTTGTTTTAGCAAAAATTGTGTGAAATTAACATTACTGCTTTTTCAGTAGGTTTTTTCGGTACTTGCCAGGACTGACGCCAAAGTAACGTTTAAAGGTATAATTGAAGTGGCTTTGATCCGCAAACCCGGCTTCGTATGCTACTTGGGTGAGTAGGTATTTGGAATCCAGCAGAAGGGGGATGGCTCGTTTTATCTTGATTTGTCTGATATATTCCCCTAAGCTAACAGAGAGGTACTTTGGTACGGCTCTTGAAATATGGACTGGATGAACATCCAGTTGCTGAGACAAGTACTGTAAAGTAAGATCAGCATTATCGAATTGGAGAATTTCCTTGAGTTTGGCTACCCAAGTTGGTGTTCCTTTTTGCTGAAACTGTTTGGCTGTCCCCAATACGTCACAGATTTGGAGTAACAGGAGTTCTATGGAGAGTTCACTGTGTTCGTCTGCCACATTAAATTCATGATACAACCTAGCAAATGGGAGGTGTACCTGCGGATCTTGGATCAATTTACTACCTTCAAAGACGCTAAGGTCTACGCCCTTTTTTTTAAACCAACTTTTCTCAAATTCTAAGTGAAAACCTGCGGCCTGCTGTGAATGTCGAAAACCAAAGTGCTCCTCCTGCCAATTATTGAACATAAGGCTGCCAGTTGGGAGCAAAGTCCGCACCTTTTTGTTGTTATCCACCATATTACCATCCAGCACAAACATAAAGTATGGGTTTTCATGATAGTGCCATGGCGTGGTTTCAATGGTATAATCGTATTGAGTCATTACAATCTCACCGAGTGAAACCTCGATATCTTCCGTACCATAGTACTTCCCTTTGGCAGATATTTTCATCCTATTGTTGTTTGCTCATAATGGCAGTAGCCCCAAAACGGTTTATCACGTGTTTAACGCTTGAGAATGACTTTTCTTGTTCGATCAAAAAATCGAAAGAATAATTGAATCCCAATTGTGCGATGCCAAGATCAAATGCTTTTTGCCCAGCCCCTAGCTTATTCGATTAAAAAATATTTTTAGCAGAAGTATTGTTGTTGGGGCCTAGCAGACAAGTCAATTATAGGCATGCGGGTTATAGGAATCATTGAAAGGACTGATCGACCATCTGAAATATCTGCTACAAGCCCATAGAAGCCATACCAATTTATCGGGATTACAAATCTTCGATGATCTTTTCTACTATGACTTCGGGCGTAAACTTAATATCGATATCAATCGATTCCGTAGAATCCTGGAGGGTATCAAATTGTGACTTCAATAGTTCAGCAGGCATAAAATGACCTGCACGGTTTTTCAATCGTGTCATTATCTGCTCAAAAGTACCCTGAAGGTGAACCCAGACACATTGATCTTCAATGTCTTTAGATAAACGATCACGATAGGATTGCTTAAGTGCTGAGCATCCAATAATGCAACTCCCTGTTTCTATCTGCTCTATAGCCAGAGCGTTTAAGTTCTTCAACCAAGGTTCTCGATCTTCATCGGTGAGTGCTTGCTTTTTCGACATTTTAAGAATATTGCTAGGGGGATGAAAATCATCTCCGTCAAAAAATGGGATAGCCAATTTTTCAGACAATATCTTACCTATGGTAGATTTACCAACCCCTGAAACACCCATAATAAAAATAACCTTGTTCGATTCTATTTTCATACCGTATGCTTGATCTACTTTGAGCAACCCACCTGATCGTATGGATCAAATACTCAAGCGAGGAAATCTTCTCGTAAAGGACTGAAGACGTCGATCAAGATACCAGGTTTGGTACAAGTACAGCCATGTATGACGTTTGGTGGAATGTAATAAGAGTCGCCAGCCCTAATAGTCTTCACCTCATCGCCAATAGTCATCTCAAATTCACCACTCGCCACATAGGTTACCTGTGAGTGGTAGTGTTGATGCAATTGCCCGACACCTCCCTCCTCAAATTTTACCTTCACCAACATGATCTTGTCGTCCGTCCCGTGAATCTGCCGTTGGATTTTAGGATCTACTTGTTCCCATTTTTCTTCTGCTGCAAAGAAAAATTCTTTTGTTGTTTTTGACATGTTTTTCGTTTTTGCTATTCAGTACATCTGGCTGCAAGATATAATAAGTAGCGGGTTGTTGGTAGGTGTACTAGAAGCTGATCTGGAATAGGTTAACAACGAACGTACAGCCAACCCTAAGGTAATGCCTAGCAATCGGCCACCAGCTTGGCAAGGTCAGTTCCTCTGCGAGGATATTCCTGCCACTACGATTCAGAGAAAGAGGTTTCTACAGAGTCTCCTGATGAAACCTATTATACGAATCTACAATCATGGCCAGGTTTTTATATCGGAAACCTCTTCTCCCAATCCGTCTGGCCAGTTCAGGATGAGATTTCATTTTCTTCCGCAATACCCCTCTGAAATTAAATCGATACAACCTAAAGGGTTGTTCTCCTTCGAATTGCAGCCAAATTTGTGGGGATTTTTGATCTTGCACCACTATCGGGTTCTGGTTAGATCCTACGAACTGAAGCTGCCTTTCAGAGCTAGTATAGACAGTCAGTACATTGCCCTTATTTTCTACTTTCAGGAACTGCCACTCTCCATTCAGGAACTTGCTCTCAAATAGCAATATTTCTCCAGCTTCCTCACAGGCAAATCCATAAATGCAAGAGGCATCAACTGTGTACAGCGTGCCAAGATCATTTCGAAAGGAGATTTGGGTTTTCCTTTGTTTGAAGGCGACGGTCTTAATTTCCCCCGTTAGTTTTGATCCATCCAGGGTAATCAAAAAGTCCTTGCCAGGATCTACGGCCAGCAACGACCCAGCGCATAGCATCAGTAGAAATGCTAACAGAAAAGTAGTTTGTGCATGTTTCATGGAAGTATATGTTTGATGAATAGGAAATCAAAACTAGGAAAAGCCCGGCAATCTATTTGTTTAATATTTTACAGTTTATTCTTAATAATCAGGCAACTCCTACTTATTTGCAATCATTCGAGTGCTGGTTTAGTATTTGAAAAATATGAACAGAACAATTCAGTAGATATCTCTTGAGTTTACCAGTACACAGCATACCGCTCCAGGGAGGGAAAATGCCTGGGCTCCATAAGCGATCTTGTAGGTTTTGATTTAGAATAAATAGTTACCCGATGTTACCGAACTTCGCTGCTTCTTTTGTATTTTTCTCATACTGAATATTTTACGAATCCATTGTGTATGAGTTTCAGATTTCCTACTTCACCTTTCTCTCTTTTTCTATTCTTTACTACTAGTTTCATGTTACTCAGCTTTCATCCGGCGGAAGCCCAAGCAGAGCAGGGCCAGCCCTTGCAGCTGATCGACTTATTTGACATGGAGATCGCCATAGAGCCACAGATCTCCCCAAATGGTGAACAGATAGCCTATGTAAGGCGCTGGGCCGATGTCATGACCGACAAGCGATTTTCCAACGTATGGTTGATGAACACCGATGGTAGTGAACATCGGCCTATAAGCTCGGGGAAACATGAAGCCTATAACCCGAAATGGTCACCAGATGGAAAAAAGTTAGCTTTTCTATCTACCGAGCACGGAAGTGCCCAAATTTATATCCGCTGGAATGACAGTGGAGAGATTGCCGCCATCAGCAACCTAGTCCAAACTCCGGCGAATTTGCGGTGGTCGCCAGATGGCCAACATATTGCCTTCACTATGCGGGTACCTGAAGCCCCTTTGCAAATTGGACACCTTCCCAAACCACCGGAAGGGGCTAATTGGGCAGCACCCGCTAAAATGACCGATAAACTGATTTTCCGCTTTGATGGGGTTGGAGAGATTGAGCCCGGATACAATCAGGTTTTCATACTGCCTGCAGCGGGAGGGAAAGCTAAGCAAATCACCTACGGAGATTACCATAATGGAGGATTTGCTTTCAATAGCGCTAGCTTTGATTGGTCCCCTGATAGTAAAAGTATTCTTCTTTCCGCCAACAGGAATGAAGATTGGGAAGAGGAATTGTTTGAATCAGAAATCTATGAATTCTCGCTTGCTGGCGGAGAACCTATTCAGATCACTAAACGCAAGGGGCCGGATCGGGAAGTGGTCGTTTCCCCTGATGGGAAGCTAATCGCCTACACGGGATTTGATGATCAACTGCAAGGCTATCAAGTACGGCAGTTGCAGGTAGCCAACAGAGATGGCTCCAATACTCGAGTACTGGGAAAAAAGCTCGATCGGACGATCTACTCCCCTTGTTGGGCCCCCGACGGACAAAGCATTTATGCCCTGTTTAACACGGAAGGTGAAACGAAACTAGCGAAGTTTATGCTAGATGGCTCCTATGAGATCATTGCAGAAGGCCTTGGATCTTTGGATTCTGCCTATAGTAGTGGAAATTTTTCAGTCTCAGCTAACGGGACCTTCACCTTTAATCTAGGGGGTCCGCAGACACTGAGTGAAATAGGCGTCAGAACAGTAGATGGAACAATAAAACAGGTCTCAAATCTCAATAAAGATCTGTTTACGCAAAGAGAGTTAGGGGAGGTTGAGGAGGTCTGGTGGGAGTCTTCTTTAGACAAAAGGAAAATCCAGGGTTGGTTAATCAAGCCTCCCGGATTTGACCCCGCTAAAAAGTACCCCCTAATCCTGGAGATCCATGGCGGGCCATTCGCTTCTTATGGCCCTAAGTTTGATTCCCAGAAGCAGTTAATGGCAGCCAGCGGCGCCTTAGTCCTCTATTCCAACCCTAGAGGTAGCACCAGCTATGGGGAAGAATTCGGCAACCTTATTCATCACGCCTATCCTGGGGATGACTTTTATGATTTGAATTCGGGGGTAGATGCAATAATTGAAAAAGGATTCGTGGATGAGGACCAGCTTTACGTGACCGGTGGTAGCGGTGGTGGAGTGTTGACCGCTTGGATGATCAGTCACACCAACCGCTTCAAAGCGGCAGTAGCCTTCTACCCTGTTATCAACTGGGAGAGTTTCAATTTTACGGCGGACATCGCTTCCCGGACCCTAGCTTATTGGTTTCCAGGCATGCCCTGGGATCATGCAGAAAATTATCGAAAGCGGTCTTTGTTAGAAGCATCCAAGAATGTGAAAACACCGACACTCATCATGACGGGAGAGGAGGACTGGCGCACCCCCATGTCTGAATCCGAACAATACTATAAGGCGCTGAAACTGCAAGGTGTAGAAACCGTTCTGGTCAGAGTACCTGAAGAATCTCATGGTATACGTAAACGACCCAGTCACCAAATGTCAAAAGTAAGCACGGTAGTTGGGTGGTTTAACAAGTACAGCGGCAAAAAGGATAAGCCGTAGCATTGAAATCAAAGGGGTACTAAAACTTTCAACAGTAAAGAAACTAGCGATTAAAAGGATCGTACAAAGGGTTTAAGGATATTTACAGTAGTCTTACTTACAAGGAGATGTTGTTTCGGCACTTACCATCCATTTTTACTCAAGGGAATGGCTTAAAGGCGGAAACGAACTCAAAAACCAATTGTTGAGATGTATCTTTACTGTACTTATCTTTAGTAACCTAATTTCTGACCTCACCTATAAAGATGTCAAAGCAATTTCTAAGTTGGTGTGTTTCAATTTTCTTGATCGTAGGACTTCAAGCACAATCAGATAGTCTTATAAAGGAGTTAGATCGGCTGGGCTATCAGGATCTCCTATTCAGTGACAGCTTAATAAATAGTACTCAGGTATCAGCCGCCAGTAGATCATTACAAAATATTTCCGAACTACCCTTTTCTGTTCATGTTATACAAAGGGAGGAAATCATCCATAACGGCTATATAACGCTGGTTGACGCGCTCAAGTCAATGCCCGGGATCAGGGTTTCTCAACCAGGCTCCGCCTTAGAGGGAGAGACGTTTACGATGCGCGGACTTCTGGGTAATACCTATGCGAAAATCCTAGTGAACGGAAATCCGATCAAACCCTATGTCGTAAGTGGAATGCCAATCGGAGCACAGCTACCCATTCAACAGGCTGAAAGGATTGAAGTAATATATGGACCCGCTGCGGCGCTCTACGGGGCTGATGCTTCCTCGGGTATCATCAATATTGTAGTAGCTGACTCGGAATACCCCATTTTTACTAAAGCTAGTTTGCATGTCGGTTCGGACAATTACAAGAGTCTAAACCTGTTGTTTGGCGGAAAAATTGGCAAAGGAAAGGATATTGTACGCTTCAAGTTATTCGGAACGGATACACGGTTTGATGATCGTAGAATCTTTTATGATAAAGGGCTTTTATACAATCCCTTAAATTATATCGGGCCGAACTCTGACACTACTGATATCCTGAACGATCCAAACTATCGAGGCAGGCCAAATTCGCCCAACATCCAAAATTTACCACATGAAAGTCGTTCGGTTGGAGGTGAAGTAAGTTATCGATTTCTCAGTCTGGCTGTCCTGAACATGAATCGGAGAGACCACAGCTCCATCGGCTATAATCCGGCAACAGTCACCTATTCCAATCCCTTGATAAGTACAGGGGAGAACATTACTTCAGCCTTAATTAGAGCTCAATTTAAAATTAGCCAGCTAAGCTCAGAGACCAAGCTCCAATTCCTGAGTTATAATATGGATAACCGATCTAGTAATCAATTTGTCCATCCGATCTTAAATTCCTTGCTATACAGTACCATTCCTGATTCAACTAATACAGAGGTCCTTCGCGCTCAGGTCGAAAACAATTTCTATTCGGGCTTACGCTTTATGGGTGCTAATTCTAATGAATACAGCATCGAACAGACCTTTAATCTCCCCGTCTTCTCCAGTGGGGATTTACTGGCGGGAATAAAATACTTGCTAGGAAGAGGCGAGGCCCTGCGGGAATTTCAAGCCAGAGTTGTCAATTTTGAACTTGGGGATGCCACCAATCTCACACCAGCTTTTACGGACCAAGGTATCCGAGAGTATAGCCTCTTTGTTCAGTTATTTCAACCCTTAGGCAAAAGAATAAATCTGTTGGTAAGTAGCCAGTTTCTCAATCGAGCTAACGGAGACTTTGCAGCATCCATACGAACCTTTAATCCGAGATTGGCTCTGCTTTACAAACTTTCAGAGACCATTCAGTTTCGAGCCTCTTACAGCACAGCGATTCGGGCCCCTTCTCCTTACTTTAGTGCTACCAGTTATACCTTTCAAGCCAACAACCCAGGGTCTTTGGAAACAGGAGTAGAGCAATTGGAGCCCGAGCAAACGGGATCCTATGAAATTGGGATGAGATGGGATAATAGCCAGAAACTAAATCTGGATGTAAATGTATCATACACCCGGACCGATCAGTTTATCAATTATAATATTGCCTTCGACAGAGGAAGACCACCAGCAGGACTTACTGGCTTTGTCCTTGGATATTTCAACGACGAAAATTCTTCAGCAGAACTATTGGATTTGCAAGCCGTTTTGCGATTAAGAGACCTTATGCCTGCCATTAAGCTGGGAGCTACCCTAAGTCTGAATTTTGCCACTGGAAGGGAAAGCTTAACCACCACAAATCTTGGAGATTTTAATAATGAAACTCGCGTACTGGATGATGTGAGGGCTCATCCAAATTTCATCTCCAGGCTTTCCCTATTTGCTACCCCTCTACCACAACTGACCGTAGGAATTGATCAATATTTTGCCTCTAGGTCATTAACCAGAAACTCTTTTCGCCTTAATGCAAGGGATATACTCAATAGAGGCGTTAACCTTTACAACGCCGGCTACCATACAGTAGATCTTAGAGTAAGCTATGCTATCAATAAGAACTTTTTACTCTATGCTAAAGGTTTTAACATACTCAATACAAAGTATGCCGGAATAGATGCCTCCTCTAGCAATGATGTCCTCTTTTACAATCCACAGGCCCTATTTACTTTTCACCTGGGGTTAAACTATGAGTTGAACTAATGCCTTAAAGATGCC
This sequence comes from uncultured Lewinella sp., assembly GCA_913057785.1. Lineage (GTDB taxonomy): Bacteria > Bacteroidota > Bacteroidia > Chitinophagales > Saprospiraceae > DT-111. The sequence goes on from CAJXPD010000022.1 coordinate 46,462, forward strand.
ATCACGATTTATACTTCACCTTATCCTATTCACCCTTTGCTTGTCTGGGAATCTCGTGGGACAAGTCCAGGATTCAACTGTCATACTGCAGATACTCCGTCAGGCCTCCAGAGCTGACTCCTTCGACATCGCCAAGGAGAAATTCGAGACGGCTTATACGCTAGCAAGCCAACAAGCGTTCGAAGAAGGTATTCTTAAGAGTTTAGAGGGGCTTATCCCCATCGAACTTGAACAGAATAACCTTACCAATGCTTTAAGGTATCTATTAGAAAAAAGGAAGGTATTAGAAAGACAAAAGGCTATTCCGGCATTGGTCCAAGTGAATACTCAAATTGGAGACCTATATAGCGAAGCGTCCCTACACAGGGAGGCTATTTCCTATTATAAAAGTGCAGAGGCATTTTTGGATCGCTCAAATGATCGTGAAGTTGAATTATTATATGAAAAGTTGGGGTTTAACTATGTACAAACACTAAAGCCCGATAGTGCCAAAATCTATTACTTAGCAGTCATGAAACTACCTGGCAAGGATATCACCTACCAACTGAGTACCTTGCGCAAACTGGTTTCTGCTTATCAAAAAGCTAAGAATTACGAAGCTGCCCTGGTTTATAACCTCCAGTTAAAAGAACTGATAGAGGCCTCTCCGTCAAGCCAAGATGCACTAGGAACAATCTATAACAACTTAGGGTATACTCAGAATTTCCTATCTCAGCATCAACAAGCGATCCAGTGGTTTGAACGAGCTGAAAATTACTTTGCAGGAGACAACAATCGTTTAGCTGTACTATATACCAACCTAGGGGTATCGTATTTCAACAATGGCAATACAAATCTGGCCCTACAATACCTACTCAAAGCCTTGTCCATAACGGCTAAGACGGACAATCTCGGTCAAGGGAATATCAATAATATAATCGCAAACATCTACCTCCAGCGGAATGATTACTTCAATGCACAAAAATTTAATAGAAGTGCCATTCATTCAGCCAATCAAAGTCAAAACCCTCAACTTAGGTCCGAAGTATATGAAACGTTCGCGGAAATCCATTCAAGGCTTTTCGAATATGAAGAGGCAAATAAGGCCTTCAAAATTCATAAAGCCTTGCAAGATTCTATGCTGCTCAATGCTCGCTTAGAGCAGGATCGTTTATACCAAAAGACCATACAATTAGGGGAAACCGAAAAGCAGGTCAAGTTGCTTTTAATCAGAGGGGAAATTCAGGAATTAACCATTGATCAACTTGAATTGGAAAAGGAACGCCAGAAGCTCGAAATTTCCAACCTGAATTTAGCTGCGCAGCAAAGAGAAAATGACCTTGAGATACTCAGACAATCGGAAGAGATCCAAGAGGCAAAACTCCAGAACCAGGCATTGGAGACCCAACGCACTAAACAAGCTCTATTACTGGCACAAGGTCGGTTGGAAATCCAGGAGCAAGAACGTCAATTGGATGAACTGGCTCAGGCCGAAGCACTGGCCCAATCTGAATTAGAAAAAAAGGAAGCGCTTCTGGTTCAGGAAGAACAGCGTGTTACTTTACTGGAAAAAGAACAGGAACTTCAACAGAAGAGTACACTTGCTGCCCAACGGATTGGGCTTCTTCTATTCCTAATCTCCCTCATGATCTTGGCGGGGCTGGTTTACTCCAGAAGAACCAATAAGAAGCTAGGACAACAGAAGCTGGAAATTGAAGAAGAGCAACAAAAATCAGAAAATCTCCTCCTCAATATCTTGCCCTATAGCATCGCCCAAGAACTAAAGGAAAACGGAAGGACTATCCCACGTAAATATGAAAGTGTGAGCATCTTCTTTTCTGATTTTGTCAATTTCACCCGTATCTCTGCCCAAAGCACGCCCGAAGAGATCATTGCAGAGCTAAATGACTGTTTTAAGGGCTTCGATGCCATCATGGAGGAAGAAGGCGTAGAAAAAATTCAAACCATAGGTGATGGATATCTCGCAGTAGGTGGACTGCCGGAGGAACTTCCAGATCATGCCGTGAGATGTGTTTCTGCAGCTAAAAGAATAATTGCATTTCTCGAGGAAAGAAATCGCTCCAGTGTTATCCAGTGGCAAGTTCGAATCGGAATACACTCTGGCCCGATAACCGCGGGCGTAGTCGGCACAAAAAAATTCGCGTACAACATTTTCGGGGATACGGTCAATACAGCCAGTCGCCTTGAAACTGCTAGCGAAAAAGGTAGAATTAATGTCTCCGCTAGCACCTATGAATTAATCAACCATCAATTCGACTGTGACTATCGAGGTAAGATTAGTGCGAAAGGGAAAGGAGATTTAGATATGTATTTCGTGAAGTAACCTTCACCTTAGTATTACCAATGCCATTTCAATCCTGTTGATTTTTAGGACTTATTTACTTTGTTTCAAATTAGCACCTCAGTTCCCTCCTTTGCAAAAAAGCAGTTTGGGAAAAGGGCTTGACAATCCTTTTCCACCGCACGTAGGTAATCGTCATGATGGTCTGGGTCGTGGTGAGTGATGTATAGCTTTTTGACATTGGCTTGTTTGGCTACTTCAATAGCTTGGCTAAAACTACTATGCCCCCAACCCCTGCGCTCCAACAGTTGTTCGTCACTAAATTGGCCGTCATGAACCAGTACATCCGCATCTCTACAAAATTCCACGACCTTCGGATCTATCTTTTCACCATGTTCTATATCCGTGCAAATAACAAGTGATTTTCCGTAGCCATCTATGCGATAGCTATAGGCCCCACCAGGGTGATTGTGTAGGTGGTAGCTGAACTTCACGTGCTGGTCTAAGCTGAGTCTTTCCTGAAATTCTTCACTGGAGTAGAAACGCATATTAGCCCCCATCCGATCCAACTGTACGGGGAAATACTCGCGCTGCATTTGTTGTGCAAAAATCCCCTTCAATTTATCCCAATCCTCCGCATGGAAATGCGGAGAAAATAGAGCAATCTTCTGATCGGGGGAATAGGCTGGGGCGAAAAAGGGAAAGCCTTGAATGTGGTCCCAGTGAAAATGGCTAAAGTGAAGCAGAATGTACTCCGTGCGAGGAACAAGTCCGGATACAATGTCTTTACCTAACTGTCGGATACCGGTACCTGCATCAAAAATGACGATCGCCTTCTCCTCAGGTGGTTTGATGAGCAGATCCAAGTAAAAGCAGGTGGTATTGCCTCCGAATTCTGTCGCAGAAGATTCACAGACGGGGATGGAACCCCTCACACCGTAGAACTTGAGTTTCCAAACGGGGGTGTCAGACATGAATCAGGATTTTGGGTATAGTTTCTAAACTCTCAATATTTAAGAAGGTTCAAGTCTGCTACATCAGGCTCAATATGTAGTAAGCCGCAAACCCAACCATCGCTATCAATCCAATATAGGCCAAGATGATCATCCAAGCAGGTGGACGATGTGAGTCTGGAATATCCGTACCTTGTATTGCTCGGAGGTTCAAAAAACCGATGATAGGAGCAGTAATAAAAGAAGTTACCGTGGCCCATTCCAAGATTTTGATCATACTAGCTGCCGATAAGTAGAACAGCAAAAAACCTCCAATCCCAACGACTATCAACACGATTTTGTAATAACGATCCAAGAATTGCTGCTGCTCCTCGTTCTTTTCACTCTGCTCAAATTTCAGTACTCGAAGTCCACTTACAAAGCTTCTTGGAAAAGCATCCATAATAGTGATGAGGGTGCCATAGATCGTTCCAAAAGCGGCAACGGCCAAGATCGGATAAGCCCATTGTCCTAGGTTGGCAGTGAACACCCCTAGCAATTTATTTGAGAACTGGGTGGCATTACCCTCTAGCAGTTCACCACTGCCATAAACGGTATAGGCCCCAATCGTCATAAACATCAAGGCCAATAGCGTGGCGAATACATAGCCTAAGTTGAAATCAAAGAGGTTTTCCTCTAGGGAAGCCTTATATCCTTCCACATGTGATTTTTCCACCACCCAAATACTATTCATCGTCGAGGCCTCAAAGCCCGCGGGCATCCAGCCCAATAGACTGATGAGTAAGGTCAATCCTGCCCCTTCCAAGAGCGTCGGTACTTCAAACCCAGCCACGGGTTCCAGGGGGCCTTTTACCAAAACGGCAATAAAAGCCGTCAAGACCGTAAGTAATAGAACAATCGAAAGCAGTTTAATAAATTTATCCAAAGTAGAATACCCTCCAAGCAGTAGCAGAATCACCGTCAGAAAAATGACTAAACCCGCCAATAGAGGCACCGGCATGATCGCTACCCCAAAGAGGGTGGCGAGTAGCCCCGCCGTCACCGCACCTACCGCCCCAGTCACCGCGAACATATTGATAAAAATGACTACTAGGAACAAATATACGGCCCAGTTCCCTTGAGCTTTATATCCTTTTAACAGGCTAAATCCCGTCGCATTAGCATAGCGTGGACCAAATTCGTAGAAAGGGTACTTGAGGATAAGCGCAAGCAGTATAATCCAGAAAAAGATCATACCATGATGTGCCCCAGCTCTAGTAGACAGGACTAGATGCGAAGTTCCGATGGCCGCACTGGCGAATAGTAGTCCAGGGCCCAAAGCCTTCAGTCGTTTTTTCCATCCGCCAATCTCATTGTTGTTTGCTGTAGCCATCATCTAGACATTTGTAGTTCCTGGAGCGTTTCTACTCCTAATTGTACCATATTGTTTTTTAAATCATCCGTTAAGATTTCTACGACATGATCACCACCGTATTTCCCTAGTGCGGCCACCCCATAGATAAAGGCTCGACCTAGCAGCACAAAGTCGGCTCCAAGGTATAAAGCGCGCATAACATCGAGGCCCGAACGTACCCCGCTGTCAAATAAGATACTCGCCTTACCACCTACTGCTTCTACGATGGCGGGCAATGCTTCAATTGCCGGGATCGCCCCATTAAATTGCCGAGCGCCATGGTTGGACACCACAATGCCATCTAAGCCGATTTCCACCGCCTTAGAAGCATCTTCCGGATGGAGGATACCTTTCAGAATTACAGGTCCATCCCATTCTTCCTTGAGAATCCGGCAATACTCCCAAGATAAGGTTCCTCCCAATCGATTTCCCACCATGCTACTGATGAATTTCATATTAGTATGCGTAGCATATTTTTCTACCGTCTTTAGCCGGGGTAAGCCATTGCGAAGGGTGGCCCAGGACCAGGCGGGATGAGTGATGCCCTGCCAGATCATGCTAGGAGTGATGGACGGGGGCATGCGGAGGCCTGCTCTTTTAGTGCGCTCGCGACGACTGGGCATGGGTACATCCGCCGTTACAACCAGGGTATGGAAGCCGCTATCTTTTGCTCGTTGAAGCAGTGATTGCCGAAACTCCTTTTCCCTTGGAGGATATAACTGAAACCAGCCCATCTCCCCTACTTTGGGCCCGACAGCTTCCGGAGTGTCCGTGGCTACGGTACTGAGCGTGTAGGGTATTTGACAACGAGCCGCAGATTCAGCCAGGTATTGCTCGATCTTTGGCCACATGAGGCCGGTAAGTCCTACTGGAGCTATGCCAAAAGGGGCTGCATATCGCCTTCCCAAGAATTCCGTTTCAATGCTTGGCTCTAAGGTGCCTTGGCAGAAGCGAGGTGTGAAGGTGACTTGCTGTAGCGCCTTTTTATTTTTATGAATCAAATCCTCATCACCCGTGCCGGACTCCAAGTATTCCCAAGCCACATAGGGAATTCTCCTTTTGGCTTTACGTGCTAAGTCATCAATGGCAGGATATTGATTCGAATATATCGATCGCTTTTTTTCGTAACTCATTTTCCTCTCATTAAGGCCGATAACCGAAAGGTAAAGAAAAAGGTCGATAAAAATACCTATTCAATATTGCCTCCCACCGGAAGCCCGCTAGGGACTTGCTCCGGAATCTCCTTGTCAAAGTTCGTTTCGTTTAAGGTATTCAGGAAAGAAATTATCGGTAACATCTCCCTAACACTGAGGTCGAGTTGTTTAATCAATGGATCAATGTCCTCTTGCCCCAAGGCCTTGTGTCGGTTCTTCCCTCCCGAAATATCTTCATAAAACTCCAACACCTCTTGTAGGGAATTGAAGCGTCCATTGTGCATGTAGGGAGCAGAAAATCGAAGGTTGCGCAAACTTGGCGTACGGAAAGCAAATTCCTCATTAATCCCTTTATCCAATTCCGTCAGTTTCTTGTTTGTCGGTACTCCTACCACATGGGCCTGGTAGTCGGAAAACATAGGTCCATTATGACATTTTCCGCATCCTACTTTGTTGAACATCAAGAAGCCGTCTCGTTCTGATAAGGAAATGGCTTTTTCATCCCCTCTCATATATTGATCAAAGCGGGTATCGGTGGTGATCAAGGTTCTTTCAAAAGCAGCAATGGCTTTAGCCACATTTTCTGGCTGGATAGGATTGGGACCGGGGAAGTTTTGCTGAAACTTTTCTACATATTCTGGAATTCCTTCTAAGCGATCAACAACTTCATCCAAGATATCTTCTTTTCCATAGTTTGGGCCGCGCATCTCTTCAAAGGCTAGGAGCGGTTCTAGTGCCTGTTTTTCTAAAGAGACTACTCTATTGTCCCAAAACATGGGTGCTTCTGTTGGATCGTATCGATTCCCAGTATCCATGCCATTGAAAGCCGTATTCAAAATCGTGTGCGCGTTTCGCTTGACCAAGGGTATAACATTGGGCTCCTTAAATACCCGCTTTATACCAAAGCCTTGGCCATTGGTACCAATGGAGAGGTCTCGGAATTCGGCATAGCCATTTTCTGGATGGTGGCAAGTAGCACAGGCAATATCTTTGTCCCCAGACAAAATAGGATCATAAAAAAGTAATCTTCCCAACTCTACCTTTCCTTCCGTAGTGGGATTGTCCTTCGGACTCTTCACTTTTCTTGGTAAAGCTGAATGAATGCTTAAGGGCTCTTTTTGGACAGCAGCTTTTGCTTGACTTCCCGAGCTGTCTTCACTGGTACATCGACTGGCTACCAAGATGATGACTAGAATCATCAAAATCGATAAATATGGTTTGAATGTCATTCCAAAATCGCAATTAGAAGGTGACTCAATCTAGTGGAAATAGTTGGCAGGCAGTCTATAGCTGAAAGTATGCTAGCTGAGAATTCGACACGGACTTCGATATTCTACTACCACAAATTCAGGTGACCAATTTACGTAAAAACTTGAAGCCCTGGATGGCTCAAGCTGCTGATTACGCATTTATAGTACAAACTTGATAATGTATTGCACAATCCCAACCAACCTCTCTCCTGCTTCAGGTAAACACCACGCTTCAACTTGTCGGAAAAGGCCGCAAAAAGTATGGGAAAAATAATAATTTTAGGCCGGAGAAAATGTGCATTAACTTCCAACTGTTACGAATAGCATCCTTCGTCCATTTTGCTTTAAAAAACGAATATGATCCAACTCAGCAACCCTCAACTATTTAAGACCCAAGCATATATAAATGGCCAATGGGCCGACTCTCAATCTGACAGACGTATTGAAGTTCGCAACCCCTTTGACCAAAACCTGCTGGGCAGTGTTCCTGATCTAGGCGTTGAAGATTGCGTGGCAGCTATCGAAGCAGCTTCCTCGGCCTTCCTAGAATGGAGAGCCCTTACGGCCGCCCAACGTAGCCAGATTCTTAGAAAGTGGTACCAACTACAGCTCGAAAACGTAGATGACCTTGCTAAGATACTTACCCTAGAACAAGGGAAACCATTAGCTGAAGCCAAAGGAGAGATTCGTTACGGAGCCAGTTTTGTAGAATGGTTCGCTGAGGAAGCCAAAAGAGTATATGGCGATGTAATTCCTGGCCATGGTGCCGACAAAAGGATCACAGTCATCAAGCAGCCAATCGGCGTGGTGGGCGCGATCACGCCGTGGAACTTCCCCAATGCCATGATCACGCGCAAAATCGCCCCAGCTTTAGCCGCGGGCTGCACCGTCGTCATCAAACCCTCTGAATTAACGCCTTTCAGCGCCTTGGCACTGGCGGAACTAGCCGAGCAGGCGGGCTTCCCGGCTGGAGTGATCAATATCTTAACCACTACCGATGCTCCCGCTATCGGCCAGGAATTGACCGCTAATCCTAAAGTCAAAAAGATATCCTTCACCGGTTCTACTCGCGTCGGTAAGATCTTACTTCGGCAAGCGGCAGATTCGGTCAAGAAAGTATCGATGGAATTAGGGGGAAATGCTCCCTTTATCGTCTTCGAAGATGCAGACATAGATGCTGCAGTCGAAGGAGCGATGGCTTCTAAATTTAGGAATGCAGGACAAACCTGTGTTTGTAGCAACCGCATATTTGCGCATGAGAAGATTTACGATGAATTCGTGGCCAAATTGGCTAAGGCCATCCCTGATATCAAAGTGGGTAATGGCATGGAGCCTGGCACCAACGTTGGCCCCTTGATTGAGGCCAAAGCCCTTTCCTTTGTCGAAGCAGTCGTACAAGATGCTACAGACAAGGGAGCCGAGGTGGTTACTGGCGGTCAACGATCTAAGGATCACGACCTGATTTTCGAGCCTACGTTGATTACCAACCCAAGTTCGGAGATGATGGTATACAGAGAAGAGATATTCGGCCCCGTAGCCCCTGTCTTCAAATTCAGCTCCGAGGAAGAAGTCATTGCCCTGGCCAATGATACCTCCTATGGACTCGCCTCTTATTTCTACGGACGAGACTATGCCCGAATCTGGCGCGTGGCTGAAGCCCTGGAATATGGCATGGTCGGGATCAACACCGGAATGATCTCCACTACCGTAGCTCCTTTCGGAGGTATTAAGGAAAGCGGTTTTGGTCGTGAGGGCTCCAAGTACGGGATAGATGACTACGTGAATATCAAATATATGTGTTGGGGTGGAGTGAGTTAACGAATAGGTCACGAAATATTTACCTTATCGCGGAACCAGCGGAATCGTATCCCGATCATTTTTGAAATTGATCAGTCGATCTTCTTGAATCATCATTTCATGATCTTCTGACTTTAATCTCCATCCGGAACCTTTTCGGTTGTAGGTTCCAGACATATATCCCTGGGAAGAATTAGGGCTTGAACGAAGAGAAATGTAAAAGGTAGAATCTCGTTTAGAGCGATCTAGGATGTATTTCTGCCCCTTCTCGTAAAACACCCACGATTCCCAACTTCGATCCACATTTCGCCGGATGCCATCTTGAAACAAGAAGAACATCATCACTGTAGCAATAAGACTGTTGAGCCAGAATAATTGGGCATATTCTTTCCATTTGAACACATGAAAAATACAGGCCACTATTGCATTGATCAAGAAGACGAATGGCACCAGTATAATCAGTCCGATACCTACGCTTGGGTCTGGATCCATATCGTGCACCCACAGCCAAATCAGCACAAAGTCTAAAATGATGGCCAACAAAAGTGAGGGAGTCTTTTTCATGGAGTCGCGGTATGAGTTATAGGATGGGAAACACGAAATTCCATTAATAATCTCCTTTTTGATACGGTATAGGAATTTATTCCGACCAACAAGCTCCAAAATTTGCTTAGATTCGTTTAGAACAAAACCAATCATGAAGCACACATTCCTTCCCTTTCTATTCATACTATACACATTTACCCTTTTTGCCCAATCCCAAGCATTCTTCGAGCCTGTCCCAGGGGTGGATGGACTGCAGGTCAAACGCAATGTGATGATTCCAGCGAAAGATGGTATCGGTCTGGCTACCGATATTTACCGGATGGGAGCTGGGCGGACACCCTTACCCATAGTTCTTCAACGGACTCCATACGGCAAAACCAGCGATCGTTTCAAGGCGGTGATTACTCATTTAGCTTCGAGGGGCTACATCGTCGCCGTACAAGATCTCAGAGGAAGATATGATTCGGAAGGTATATTCAGCAAATACAGTCCTAAGGAAGCCGGAGACGGTGCTACCACGGTTGAATGGCTGGCTCAGCAGGATTTTTCCAATGGTAAAGTAGGCATGTGGGGGACCTCCTATGGCGCCCATACTCAAGCGGATGCCTCCAAGCTCAACCCAAAGGGTCTGGCAGCTATGATTCTGAACATGGGAGGAATGACCAATGCCTGGGATCATGCCGTTCGACAAGGCGGTGCCTTTGAGTTAGGGAGAGAATTGACCTGGGCCTTCCGGCAGATTCCAGCGGAAATCAAAGATCCCGTCGTACAGAAACACTTTGAAAAAGAAAAAGTAACCGATTGGTATACGGCTTGGCCGTTCCGCAAAGGCCTGAACCCCCTTTCCATTGCACCCAACTTCGAAGATTACATCCTGGAAGAGCTTACTCATGCAGATTATGATGAGTTCTGGAAGGCCAGCGGCATAAATTGGGAGGAATATTACGAGCAAACAGCAGATGTCCCGATGGTTCACGTTGGTGGATGGTATGATATCTTTCTGCGCGGCACCATAAGAAACTTTGTAGTTCTGGATAGTCTGCAAACTAGCCCCAAGTGGCTAATCATTGGCCCATGGACGCATAGTGGAAATGGTAGAACCTATGCCGGAGACGTCGACTTTGGGGAGGCGGCTAGTATTGCCGATTTCCGGGTAGAATACCAAGGTTTATGGTTCGATTACCTGCTAAAAGGAATAGCACAAGAACGTATCAAAGCCGAACCGGTCCAATTGTTTATCATGGGCACCGGAGATGGTAGCAAAAACCGTGAAGGTCGACTCAATCATGGAGGCTATTGGCGAGGCTTCGATGCCTGGCCCCCTTCCGAATTACAAACTCAAACTTTTTATCTGAATGACGAAGGTGGCTTACAGAAAAGCGCACCAACAAAAGGGGGAGCCAGCACTACTTTCACCTATGATCCGGAGCATCCCGTCCCCACCTTGGGTGGCAATGTTTCTGCTCGTGTAAAGGATGGCGCTTTTAATCAACGAGAACGCCCAGACTTTGTCGGCAGTAGTCCTCCTTATCTACCGCTCAAGGCCCGTCCGGATATAGTCGTCTTTCAAACACCTCCCTTAGAAGAAGACATCTGTATTGCCGGCCCAATAGAGGTGGAGCTTTTCGTGGCTTCAGATGCTGTAGATACAGATTTTACAGTCAAGCTGTTGGATGTCTATCCTCCTTCCGTGGATTTTCCGGAAGGATTTGATTTGAACTTAACGGATGGGGTTGTGCGTATGAGTTATCGCAATGGTCGACATACCCGGGATCTGATCAAACCAGGAGAAGTTTACCGGCTGAAGATAGATTTATTCCCCACTGCCAATGTCTTTAAAAAAGGGCATCGGATCAGGCTAGACATTTCCAGTAGCAATTTTCCAAGATGGGATGTTAATCCTAATACTGGAGAGCCTTTAGGAAAACATCGAAGAATGATCAAGGCGAATAACACGATTTTTCATTCCGTAAGTCAAGCCTCCAAAATTTCACTTTCGGTACTACCAAAGAAAGACTAGACACAGCGTCCCATAATATGACCCCATTGAAAGCACAGGCAGTGGAAAATCAAACTTACTTGCCAGGGTAAGCGCAATTATCTTCCAATCCTCTTTTCTTTAACAGGTTCAGTGGTTCAAAGAAAAACAGCGGTAAGCCTTTTGGGTTTACCGCTGATCTGTTTATCATCAAAAGCTAAATGTTATTGCTTATTTACCAGGAATACTGACCGTGGCTCCGGCTGGAAAAGTTCTCACCGCTCGCACATGGCTAGGGTCCTCCTCCCAATGAGGAAAACGCTCTCCGTGAAGCAAGTCTAATGACCACATATTGTGTTCATCTAGTTTTTCAGAGCTCCAATACCACTGATTCTGGAAATGCGTTTTACCTGACTTCCTAAGATTTACATACATTACCTCCAGTTCGTTTAAAGTAGGCAAGCGCCAATCATTTTTTCCTCCGGATGAATAGTTTTCGCAAGCTTGCATCGCCTGTTGGAAGCCCATATCTTCACCGAAATCCTCTTCTGCACAAATCAATCCTCGTTGCCCTGTTTCATCCACATAAAAAACGATGCCTCCATCAGCTTTCATGCCGACTTCCAGCTTTGGGCCTGGTGCTATGGGTGTGCTCGGTACATCGGCCTCCGTTATCCTCCAAAACTGGCTTGCAATATTTCCTACGGGATTTAAAAAAGCAACAGGATTTTCCGGATCAATATTCCCGTCCAGTGCCTTCTCTGTTTGCCACCCGTTGGCGAATCGGTATAAGCCTTCCCCAGAGGGAACGATCATCCAGTATTGTCCGCTGTAACCCGCATTATCTGTTAACCTCATTGTATTGTTCGTACCATCGTTGATTACGTCTATCACCTTGCCTGGGCCTTGTGATTTGCAAGCCAACTTGATGGCACCGCCTCCTTGTGGCATGATCTTCCAAAGTTGCCCTTCAGAAGCCCCAGTCGGTGCCATACTGATGACCATATTTTCTAAGTTAACATCGAGGGAATAGTCTTCCCCGGTCCAAATATTGGTCAGTCTGTAGAACTTGTTTTCATCAAATTCAACCTGCTGAGCCATGACCGCTCGAAAACAAGCAATCGACAGCAGCAGCAGCATAAAATATCTTTGCTTTTTCATGGATAAGTTTTTGGTGGGTTAGTTTCGAGATGGGAAGACACCTTGCAAGGCAATGATATAATTTACCGCAAGACTGGGCTGCATGGTCGTTACTTCAGATGGAAACCCAGAGATTGCCATATCTCCAGAAGACGCTCTAGTCACCTGTACGGTTTGGGGATTAATCGCTACTTGCTCTGAGCCCCACTTTTGTCCTAAACGTACGGTGCTTAATCCTGGGCC
>CAJXPD010000023.1 GCA_913057785.1 uncultured Lewinella sp.
TTTCCGCGAAGTAGGCTCGATAAAAATGAGCTACTGCTGAACTCGGAAAGCTCTCTATAGCCATCTGATATAGCCGTGCTCTGAATTCATAGTCCGGATCTTTCTTCCAGGCTAACCAATCGCGAAATTCCGTATAAAAAGGCAAGGGGAAGACTTGTGTATCATGAGCTCGCATCGATTGGTAAATGCTATCGATGGCCGTCATCCCCTTAGCAATGAAAAGATCTTTTAGCTGCGCAATGTTAGGAGGTGCAGCTAAGGCCGGCATTGTGAATACAGTATCTATTACCTCAGCGGCAGCAGATGGTATCCTGAAGTTTTCAAGGAAAGTTTGAGCAGACTTATCCGCTTTCAATTTTGCGTCTAGAAACATTAATGAGAGTTGTGCTGCCCAGGCAAATCCCTTTTCCGTGTCTCCCTTCGGTGTGCCAATGATTCTAGGAACTGTCCTTTCCAGTAGCCCATAGTTGAGAAAGTGAAATTCCGTCATACCCGGGAAGTGTACAAAGAAGCGTTCCGAATATTTTAAGTGTTTAATGAACTCAGGAGAAATGGCTGGATGCGGCGCATAGATACCTAGAATTGGGATTTGGATAGCCGAAGGGGTATAGAAGTTAGTCTGTCGTAAAAGCCTTTGCTCAAAGTTACTTAGTAATCCTCCTTCCAAGCTGATGAGTGCTTTTATTAAGCTGTTCTTAGAAGCAAAGGCGGTACACATAGAAGATGCGATGGCATTGGCCATTAGGCCAATCTGGGTCCGATCTACGTTCTCCAGGGTTAAAAGTTGGTTTAGGGTGAATTTTAGATCATCAGTGGCGACTTCTAGTCCTTTGGTGGAGACATCTGTCGTAGAAGAATATTGACCTTTCAAAGCCACGGCAGCTACTACGTACCCATGGCTAGCCAGGTATTCACACATGATGCTTTGATAGGCAGGACTTCCTCCGTTTGGGAAAATCAGTAAAGGGAATTTTCCTTCAATGGCTGGGACCTCAAGATAAGCCCTGGTGCTCAGTTCCGCTACTTGTTCAAATTGTTGCCTTGTAAAGTGACCATTACCACCCAAGGCATTGGTTTGGTCAATGAATATCTTTCGGGCAAAGACAGTATTATCAGGAGAGAAATTTATCTGTCGACCTAGAAGGTTAATGTAGTGTAGGTATTTAATCGGTTTCCCCTTGCCTTCAGCTGGATACCAGATATTGATCTGCATTTGCCGACCTTGGTCCATTGCTTGATTGTAGGTAAGCTTGCCATCCCAATCTGAAAAAGGTATGGCCTCTCGGGCCTGATCATAAGTGAAAAGGGTTCGAAATCCGATTTGGTGAGGGCCTTGTTCAAGGGCTGCACCCCAGTAGCTGCCAGCCTTACCTTGACTAATCCCTTGAGCTTGGCTAAACAGGCATAACAGGAGTAGACTAATAACAGTGGGTATTTTCATTTCGACGTATTTGAAACAAAAGTACTCTCGGTCGACCAGTAATGCGTCTCAATGCTAGATGAGACGTCCTAGTTTTCATTGAGACTGCCGTTGAGTCCGGAAATCTTTGGGAGATTGTCCGGTGGCAGCTTTGAAAATCCGATTAAATGTTGCTTTGGAATTGAAGCCAGCATCTAAGGCTATGGCTAGGATGGTCAGATGATCATATTTGGGATTCAACAGCCGTTTCTTTACTTCGATGGTGCGGTATTCATTGATGAAGGTGTAGAAGTTCTTCTTTAGCTGATGATTTAGTACGGCAGAGATTTCTTTCTCTGGAATTTTTGTGTGTTTACTGAGACCTTTCAGACTCAGCTGAGGGTCTAGATAGCGTTTGTCCTTCTGCATACTATCCAGGAGAATAGCAAGGTGGGAAGTGGCGTCTTCCCCGATCGATGTAGAAGATCGGGGAACGGTAGCCAGGGCAATTGTTTGGGATTGCAGAAAGCCATTGATCGCCAACCAATAGATGACGCTAGCATAAATAGAAAATAGTAGATGATGGTATAGGTTAGTCGGGACATTAAAATACTTTTCAATGAATTGATCATTGACAGCCAAGTAAATGATGATCAAGATAAAAGTCGCTAGCAATACCAGAATGATGCTTTTAATCCAACGTAGTTGCAAGCCTTCAATGGTAGAGAGTTGATCAAAAATAGATCGTTGGTATTGTCTAACCTCTCTTAACGCTAATAGGAGGTAGATAATGATGGATACAATGGCAAACGATTCTAGAAGCTCAGCAAAATGATGAAACCAAGGGAAGACATTGCTGCCACCTGTTATAAGGTGATAGATGCTATGTATATAGTTCAGTAGAATGGCACTGAAATGCCAAAAAATAGTGCGAGTGGGTTGATAGTTAGGTTGTGTGAGCGTCTTAACATAGAAATAGAAAGAGGGGCCTATCCAGTAGGTCAATGAAAAGGGCAACCAGGTAACCCAAAGTATTCTTCCTAGCGGTTTGAGGTCAAAAGCATAGGGTGTAAAAGTCAGAGATAGGGAAAAGATAAGCAGGGACAAAAAACGATTGGCTAGTTTGTTTTCCTTCTTCGAGAATAGAAGTACAGAAAAGATCAAGCCATTAAAAATGGCACAAATAATGAATAGTTGAACAATGGTGATTTCGAACGTGGATAACAAGAGGTGAATTCCTTTTTGTTTCTAAATATAAAGCTTTTCTCCTGTTGACTGGGGTAATCTAGCGGATATGGGAAGGTTTTGAGGATTATTTATTAAGTTGTTTCGCGGGAGCAAAGCCTGCCTTGTTGAACACTAAACAAATCCTATGGAAGCCTACCGGAGTCCGATCATTCTTACCTGTGTTGGTTTATACATGTTTCTATGTATTGTTATCGGCATTTGGGCCCTGAAACGCACTAAATCTACGCAAGACTTTTTTATGGCGGGGCGTGACTTGGGCATTGCCGTTACTGCTTTTGCGGTCTTTTCGAGTACACTTAGTGGTTTTGGCTTTGTCGGTGGACCGGGGCTGGTATATCGGATGGGGATGAGTTCCGTTTGGATGATCATCTGTGTGATTGCTGGATTCACGATTTCTTTTTACACCTTGGGAAAAAGGCTGCGACTTTTTGCGGAGTTGGGGAATAGTATTTCTCTGCCCGATGTCGTGCACCTCCGATATAAAAGTAAGTCTACCCAACTGATGACAGCTATCGCTATTTTGCTGGGGGTTTTAGGCTATTTAGCTACCCAGATTTTGGCAATGTCGGTAGTGCTACGAGACATCCTAGTTGAAACATCCTATTTCGACACTATCAGCCTGGAAGCTTGCCTGATCATTTCTTGTTCTATTCTAGTTTTTTATAGTGTAACAGGAGGTATAGTGGCTTCCGTTTATACCGATTTGATACAGGGAGCTGTGATGGTCGTAGCTGCGTTGCTAATCTTTCTTACCGTCATCAATACTTTCGATGGGGGATTTACTACGATTAGTGAGACGATCTATGCAGATGATCCAGAGGCCATTGGTCCTTGGGGGACGCTGGGGATGATAGGTTGCCTGTCTTGGTTTTTCGTTTTTGGGCTAGGAGGAGCTGGGCAGCCGCATGTGATTACAAAAATGATGATGAATAAGCGTGTAGCTGATGCTAAGTATATTTTACCCGTGTCTGCGATTGGTTATATTCTCGCTGCCTTATTATGGATAAGCATTGGGTTAGCGATGCGAGCCTTGGTCTTGAGTGGACAACACCCTGAATTGGCGAGTGCAGATGCAGCAGCACCGCAGTTTTTACAGAACTTTGCTCATCCTTTATTGGCAGGAGTGGTGTTCGCCGGATTGTTCGCTGCGATCATGTCTACTGCCGATTCATTCCTTAACATTGGTACGGCGGCGGTAATGCATGATATTCCAAAAGCACTAGGCTGGAAAAAGTCCAAGAACGAGCTGTGGTGGGCGCGTTTTACAACGGTGATGATCACGATTTTTGCGGCCGTTTTCGCTCTATATACCGGAGATTTGGTCGCTATTCTCGGGGCTTTTGGTTGGGGGACTTTTGCCGCAGCCATCGTGCCTACGGTGGCGATTGGGTTCAATTGGAAGCGGGCAACGCCCATGGCCGCCAATATTGCTATTATTTCTAGTTTGTTGATCAATTTTGTCGTAAAACTCTTCAAGATTAGCTTACCTTATGGGATAGATGTGGGCGCTTTTTCCTTAGTGATTTCGCTCATTCTCTTCCTGTCCATTTCCTTCGCTTCGACACCCCCTGAAATTGATAAGGATGTCGAAGCAGTGATGGATATGTAATCTTCAAAAAATATAGACCAGATGCTAATTGTACCTGCGCTCTTTACCTTTTTAGCATTAAGTATCTTAGGTTTTCTAGTGGAAAAAAATCTAGGCGATTCCAAAGTGCGGTCCGCCAGCCAAGCTTTTATTGGAGCCTTGAGTATCATTCTGCTCGCTTTGGGCGCGGTGGAATTAATCATGGATTGGCAGAGCGGGATTCTTTTTGAAAGAATGGCTGCTATGGAACGTTTTTTTGGCAAGAGTTGGATACTGAAGACTGCTGCCTTAAACTTGATTTTGCTAATGGCTTCTTTAAATATTCATATCAGCTCTAGAGAAAGTCGATTGCTTCAGCGTTTGCTATTGATGCTTATTGTCGTAGCCTTGGTTTTGGAGGTAATTATGCCAACGCCGATTGTTACGCCGGGCTGGGAGACAAGCATCATGCCCAGTTGGACCTGGGTCACGATGCTTACCTTCTTGGTCGGTAGCCTAGCATGCTTGTGGATAATAATCAAATTAAAGCTCATTCCAGAAACTCGGGAATCATGACGCAAGACTCCAAACAGACCACCTTTCTCCATGTTAGCCCTGTCCTGGCTTCAGCCGATGTGCAAAAGGATGTAGATTGGTACAAAGAAAAGCTAGGTTTTACGAATGTGTATGATAGTACCCGCTACCAAGACGGGCCTATGGATTATGCGGTAGTCGGGAGGCAAGGCTTGTATTTGCATTTACAATTTCAGTTCCCGCAAGACATGATCTCCACCGATGTCAAGTTTGAGGTAAAAAATATTGAGCCTTTGATCGAGGAGTTTGTAGGTAAGGGAATATTGACGGTAGAAAAGGTACACAAGAAAACACCTTGGAATACCACTGAATTTGGGATTAAAGATCCCAGTGGTAATCGGATCACCTTCTTAGAAGATTTGTAGCCCACTCCGCCGAAGCGGACTAGGCTACAAATGTTTGGCTAACTCCAAAGCCTATCCCAAGAGCGAATTTTATCCCAATCAGGAGTCGGCTTGAAATAGCTCTTATCTTCCGGAGCCAAATGTTGCTTGGCTACTTCTTCATTTAAATCGACGCCCAAACCCGGTTTCTCTGGTACAATGGCAAAACCCTTTTCGATCATTGGGTGATCTAGACCGGTTACCAAGTCCTCCCAGTAGTCTAGGTCCACAGAGTGATGCTCTAAGGCCATGAAATTCTGGGTGGCAGCTGCGCAATGAACATTTGCCATAAAGGAAATAGGTGTTCCCGCAAAATGCATGGCCATCGCAATGCCTTTTTCTTCCGCGTAATCAGCTATTTTTTTGGTTTCCAGAATACCTCCGGCTGTAGCAAGGTCTGGATGGACAATATCTACCGCATGGGTGTCAATGAGTTTAATGAATTCCTCTTTGAGGTATATATCCTCACCCGTTGTGGTAGGCGTTTCAAAGGATCGGGTAATCTCTTTCCATTGTTCGGTGAATTTCCAGGGAATGAGATCCTCCAACCATGCTAATCGGTAGGGTTCGACTGCCTTACCCAGGCGAATAGCTTCATTAAGGCCAAAGTGCCCATAATGGTCCGAGGCGAGCGGAATTTCATAGCCGACGGCTTCCCGGACCTTGGCAATGTATTCGCATAGTATGTCCATTCCTTTCGGCGTAATCTGTACTTGGGTGAAGGGGTGTTCTGTTCCACCATAGGTCATCGGTTCATTGGTCCACTGACGGCCGATGTCCCAGAAGTTTGAATTGACTACGGTTCCGGGAATGTCTTTCAAAGATTCAATGCCAAAATCCATTTTGAGGAAGGTGAAGCCCTTTTCGACTACACGATCGTGCATTTTAGCGGCAAATTTCTCCGGATCATTGAGTCTCGGCGTATCCGCATACAATCGAACACGATCGCGATACTTCCCACCTAATAACTGATAGACCGGTACGTCATAGGCTTTACCCACGAGATCCCACAAGGCCATTTCTACCCCAGATACTCCTCCTCCTTGTCGGCCGTGGAAGCCAAACTGCTTAATCCGTTTGAAGAGCATTTCGACATTGCATGGATTGTGCCCTAGCAAGCGACTCTTGAGGAATAGGGCGTAACGCCAGCTTGCTTGATCCCTAACCTCTCCGATTCCGTAAATACCTTGATTCGTGTCTAATCGAATGATGGGGCAACGGGCGTGCCCATTCATGACCACCGCATACCTCATGTCGGTGATCTTAAGCTGTGAAGGCTTACTAGCCCGTTGAACTTTGGAGGTAGCATGTTCCAAGGTCTCCTCAATCGGAGCATGGATAAAGTTACCTAGGGCTAGCCCGCCCATTCCCGCTACTCCTAAGAAGTTTCTTCGCGTATGGAGATTTTTCTTCTTAGCATTGGAAACTTGTTTTTTCATGTTGTCGTCTCGTTTTGATTATAAGGATGCCCAGGCCTTACCAGGTTCTGTCCTTTAGGAAGGCATCTAATTCAGCTCTTGACATAGGCAACTTGTCGGGGTTTTGATCCAACCAGGCAAGGAAGTCTGCTTTGATGGCATCTGTCCAGCGGCTATCGATTTGGCCGGGGGTGTACTTGCCTTCGCGTAAGCGCTGGTGTCCGAACTGATCCCGTAAAGCAATGAATTCGGCATTAATAACTACTTTTTCTACCAGGTGAGCCGGCACAAATACGATTCCACCTTGTTTAGCCAAGACCACGTCGCCGGGAAGGACCATTGCTCTACCAATTCGGATGGGGACATTAATCCCTCCGAGCATCATGTTTTGGATGAAGGAAGGGTCGAAACCCTTTACAAAAGCATTGAAGCCATCGATTTTTTCCAGTCCCTCTCTATCGCGGGATGATCCGTAGAAGACCACTCCATTTTGGGACTTGGCATAGATCGAGTTGCCAAGGTTGTCTCCGATCAAAGTCCCGCCTACAATTTTTCCATAACTATCCGCCACATAGATATCTCCATTGCTCAGCACATCTATCGGCCAAGAGTTGGATCCCCCGATTCTGCCCTCTGCTTTTCCCTTTTCCTTGATCAGGTTCTCCAGGTCGGGTCGACTGGGCCAATATTGTGCGGTCAAGGCGCGCCCCACCATAACCTGATCGGATCGAAGTACTTCCCAGTTGCCTTCGTACTGACTGTGATAGCCTTCGTTGCGGAGTACACCCCAGGCTTCCTCCAAAGAGATATTAGCAAGACGATTGATCAATTCTAACGGTACCTTAGGTCGGCCATCAGGCAGCCGGGCACCCTCCCAATGTGGGGTTAGCGCCTTGATTTCAGCTGGACTTGGCGTGACTTTTTGGGCGGACAGGTAAGTGTTTGTACATAGAAGAAATAGAAAGGCCAAAAGTTGGCTTGAAAACTTGCTCATTGTTAATAAGTTGGTTATCGAATAGATTCTTAATGCATACTGGGAATAGCTATCTCCGGAAACACCTGATGGCTATCCTTTGCTACCAGCAAATGGTATCATAAGATAAGACATAAAAACTAAGTGCATGCCCTGTAGAGAATACAAGCCTCCTATTTCTAACAGAATGTGTGTTAAAATAACTGATTTGAAGGTCCAGCTAGGGAGTTTGGGCCTATGAAGGGATTCCACTCACGAGAATCTATCTTGACCTAGAATGATTTTTTGTTAATCTCGATCCAAATGGCTTGTGCATAAGCCTTTGGTGTACCATCCTCTTCATAAATAGCTGTGCCAGAATAGAACTTTCGCCCTTCTGAACCTAGATCCCAACCGGTCACAATAAGTCTTTCTCCTTTGTGGATTGGGCGCTCAATCTTAGCCGTTAGCCGTCCCAGTACCTTCATGCTCTCCTTACTTTCATGTACGGCATATGCCCCTGGACAATCCAAGGCTGCCCAGTAGAATTCAGAAGGAAGTTCTCCATTTTTATCAAAAAGACTGTCATGGGGTGTCCAAGGGGCAGCCACGACCTGGCGATTGGGGGTAGGCCCCGTAAAGATTCGCAGCCCATCGCCCTCTCCTCTTTTTGGACCACACACAAAGCAAGAAGGGAAATAATGGTTTTCAAAACCAACATATGATCGAGAAGCAAGTTCGGCGGTAGATGGACCAGGAGCGGAAGGAATATCCATGGTTAAGGAACTAGGCTTGGCTTCTGCAATTAGGAGGTCTCCTTTGAAGAGCTGAACACGATCGTCAACTTTTACTACCTGGAGGTTGGTGTTCAGGGGAGGAGGTTGCCGGAGGCTGACTTCTGCAACGCCATCGATGTATTTCGCAAGGATACCGGAGACATAGCCTCCGTTGCCTGATTTTGGGGGTCCACAGAATTTTTTGTCTATACGTAGGGTATCAAAGGGGGGGTGCTCCATGGCGCTTTTTTATCTCAAAGTTGACAAGTATTCATTGATGCTCGGGCAGTTGTCGAGCATCAATGTAGAGACAAATTAAAACAATTTTTCTAAAAGGCCTTCACGCCGCCCTTTTGAGACGGGGATCTTCATCTGATTTTTCATGACTAAATATCCGCCTCTTTCTCGCATGTATTTATGCACAAGATTGAGGTTGATCAGGTGGGAATTGTGCGGGCGATAAAAGTTTAAGGGGAGCAACATCTCTTCAAAATCCTTTAGTGTTTTAGAGATTAATTGCTTCCGACCATCGACTAGATAAACCATGGTATAATTACTATCCGAAGAGCATACGATGATCTCTGCTGGGTCTACAAATTCTATGCTTTCCTTTGTAGCCAAAGCAATTTTACCCGAACTGCCCTTTTTCTCTGCATTTACATTATCGAGCAGTAGGCCGATGCGTTGTTGAGTTTCACTTTGATTATTTTTTTGTAGATGCTTTTCTACTGCTTCTACTAACTCCTTGTTGTGGACTGGCTTGAGGAGATAGTCCAGGGCGCTGAACTTAATAGCTCGAATACCAAAATTCTCATAAGCGGTAGTGAAAATAATACTAAATGGGACATCCCTACCGAGTTCTTCCAATACATCAAAACCATTCAGCATGGGCATTTCTATGTCCAGGAAAAGCAGATCTGGTGGTGACTTCTTAAGGAATTCAAGTCCTTCCCGTGGGTCTTCAAAGGAAGCTACTACTTCAACATTTGGGCAATAATTTTCCAACTTCCATCGCAGGGTCACGATACTGGGGGATTCGTCGTCAATAATTACAGCTTTGATCATTTTTCCTGAGTTCTGTGAGTTTTACTATTTTAAACTACTAAAATTCATTGGTTCTGTGGTACTGTAGTCTGATTTTATCGAGACCTGCATTAGCCCTTTCAACTCTCCTTAGCTTAGAGCGGAATGAATAATTCCACTCGTGTGCCTCTCGCTTCTCCGTCCTTACGATAAAGATCAGTGACTTTTACTTCCGTATTAAAATTGTACAATTGACTCATGATCTTCATTCGATCTTTGGTAATGGCCATCCCCATCGATCGTTTTCGAGGGGTAGTCTTTTTGGCTACAATAGCTTGAGCTTTTTCACGGCCTATTCCATTGTCCTCAATTACACAATATAAAAAGTTGTCTTTCCGACTAATTTCTAGTACTAGCATACCATTGCTGCGATCCGGTTTATGCATTAAGCCATGCCAGATGGCATTTTCCACGTAGGGCTGAATGAGCATTGGTGGAATATCAATGGCATCGGTATCCAGATCTCTAGCGATGTAAATACCGTATTGAAATTTATCCTTAAATCGGATATGTTCCATCTCAAGGTAAAGCTCCAAGGCATTAATTTCCTCTTTTAGACTGATGTAATTGGAGCGTGAATGCTGCAAAATCAAGCGCATTAATCTTGAGAAATTGTTCAAGTACTGTGCCGCAGCCTTGGTTTGATTGCTGACGATGTAGCTTTCAATGGAATTCAATGAGTTGAAAAGAAAATGAGGATTCATTTGAGCCAGCAAGGCAGACATTTCCACATGCGCTAGTTTTTTCTCGAATGCCGTTTTCATTTTCTCTCTAGCCTTAAATTGATTCATTTGGTATTGGTACAAACCAAAAATGGCTAGGATAATACTTACGATGATTCCTGTAATAAGCCAAGGACTCAGTTTCCTCGATGGGCGAAGTGGGTGAATGGGAAGTTGTTGATAATAGGCGATGCTGTCTGAGGTTAGGACCTCCTTATGTAAAGGGCTGACGCCATTGGGATCACTATGTTTACTTTTTACAACATCTATCGATTCAGCATGCCATGATTGTAAGAACTGTTCACCCATACTTCCACCTTGGGCCATCACGCTAAGTGCGATAGCTTGTAAGGAGAGAAGCAATAAGCAGATATTTGGGCGAACGATACGCATTTCATCATAATCAGGTACTCTCGTAAGAAAGGAGTATCCAGGGAATTACGCTAGTCCTTTTGATTGGATGCCACTTCTACTTGAGAGAATGGACTAAAGTCACCTCCTTCTTACCGATATCATCATCTTGCCTTATTAAAATCTGGAATACTCAAAGAAAAAGGTGAAAGCCATTTGTAGCGGTTTGATCGACTCAAATGCTATATCCCCCAAGCGATAATGGGGCTAATATTGTGATCGTATTCGGTAATCACTTATTCATTCTTACAACCTATCAAACCATGAAAACATCAATCTTGAATTCCACCAAAATGCTTACTGTTTTAGCGCTTGCCATGAGCTTCATCTTCGCCAGTTGTTCGAAAGATGATGAAGTGAAAGGACCTAGTGCTACTAATGATCAGGCGATCAACATTCCATTCTTCGTGCAAACTGCACAGGGGGAACTGCCTGCTGATCCTTCTGATCTGCTCTATGAGACTCGAAAGAATAATCCCCTTTTGGCACCGGATGGCCATCAAATTACGTGGGGAGAGTTTAGCGCCGTAAAGGGCGAAGCTATTGCTGAATGTACCGATCAAGGTACCAAGGTGACCTTGAATCTAACTGGTCTTATTCCGAACGGTGTGTACACGATCTGGAATCTCTCTTTTGAGGCTCCAGGTTCGGACCTAACTGAAGAAATGCTCGGTGTAGATGGTCTTGGTGCTGCGGGAAAAGGGGATGGTTCAGATAATGCCTTCACCGCGTCGCCTTCAGGGACAGGATCCATCACCTTTACTTCACCAGGAGGGAACTTGTCTTTGTTCGGAAGCATTGGGGCTTGCAGTCTAGTAGATAATTTTGAATGGCATGTTGCAGGGGCCTACCACGCGGATGGCTTGACTTACGGACCTATCATTGGCCCGGATGGCACCTATGCAGAGCAATTTGGTTTTGCTTTTGTCAAAGGAAATTAACCGTATTACTTCACCCAATTTCTTAGCGTCAAAGGAGTGTTCAGCAATAGAAAGGGAAAATTATTGCTGATAACCATCTTATAAATAGCATCCTGGGCAATATGTCCAGGATGCATTTCTTCTACCTGAGTTACTTGGATTTCTCGTTGAGTTATAAATATCCTGCTAGACTATTCCAAGGACTTGAAATTGCTTAGATCCTTAGGTATTTTGCAACAGAATTGAAATTACCCAAGATGAGAAGAAATTTGACCCTATTGCTTTTTTTCAGTGTATTGCTCTTGACGAGTTGTAACCGCAAGCAGAGCAATTCTACGACAACCTCCAGCCGAGGTGCTTCTATCGGAGAATCCCTTGTGTCCAATGAATCTGGAGCATCCCTAGATCCAAGCTTTGCCGCTGCCAAAGCCAATTATGACAATTACTGTGGTGGTTGTCATGGAGCACAAATGGATGCTTTTGTAGATCGAAAGTGGAAATATGGGAGTACGAAGGAAGATCTAATCAAAGGAATCAAATACGGATACGATAATGATGGTATGCCAGCTTATGATACCACATTCAGCGATCAAGAAGTAGAAGATTTAGCCAATTTTATTTTGGTGGGAATCAAAAACCTAGACCGGTATAGTTTTTCGAAAAAGCCCGGTGCTAATCATATTTTTGAAGCTTCCGATCTGAAATACAAATTGGAAGCAGTAGCTACGGGAGTTGGTATACCTTGGGGCATTACATTTTTGCCCGGTGGAGATCTGTTGATTACCGACCGAGGCGGGAAGCTTTACCGGCAAACGCCAGGAGGGGCTCAAAAGAAAATCACTGGTGTGCCAGCGGTATCGGCCAAAGGCCAAGGAGGGCTGCTGGATATAGAGTTACACCCTCAATACCAACAGAATGGATGGCTGTATCTTTCTTATTCTAAACCGCACGACACGCAAACAGGTATGGCAACTACTGCTATCATGCGTGCCAAATTGGAAGGGGACCGCTTAACTGATCAGGAAGTTATATTTGAAGCTATGCCTTATTCCAAACGACGACATCATTACGGAAGTCGTTTGGAGTTTGACCAGGATGGTTTTCTCTATTTTTCCGTAGGAGATAGAGGAAATCGTTCAAAAAACCCGCAAAACCTGGACAATCACTGTGGGAAAATACACAGAATAAAGGATGATGGTAGTATCCCAACAGATAACCCATTTGTTGATGTGGATGGTGCCATGCCATCCATCTACTCTTACGGCCACCGAAATCCTCAAGGTGTGGCTATAAACCCAGCAACTGGTGATATTTGGGAGCACGAACATGGGCCCAGAGGCGGCGATGAAATCAACATCATCAATAAAGGGAAGAATTATGGCTGGCCTGTGATCTCCTACGGCATCAATTACAATGGAACCACCTTTACCGAAAAGACAGCCCTAGAGGGAATGGAGCAACCTGTTCTGTATTGGGTGCCTTCGATTGGGGCTTGCGGAATGACCTTTGTGAAGGGAGATCGTTATCCCGGATGGGAAGGAGCAGCCTTAGTGGGATCCCTGAGATTCCAATATCTAAATCTCTGCAAAGTCAAGGGAAATAAAGTGGTTCAAGAGGAACTTTTGTTGCCCAATATTGGTAGACTGAGAAGTGTTGAAATGGGACCTGATAATTTCATTTATGTAGGAGTAGAAGACCCAGGAACCGTTTATCGAATTGTACCGGTTCTAGACTAAAAGCTTGATAACTGCTGTAGGTATAATAACCCCACCGTCAAAGACGGTATTTAGTGTATTTTATAAACCATAAATCAAATGAAAACCTACACCCCAAAACCCAAAGGGTTATTGCGTGCAAGCAATAATCCAGTGGAAACTGTTCGTATCCGCTTATTTTTTGCGATCGTTCTGATCCTGAATTGTCTCAGTATTGAAGCTCAGTATGAGCCCCCCAGGATAAGCTTTTTGGATCAGCTCATTGGCGAAGAAGTCCAAGTCATTGAGCTAGCAACTAGTTTAGATTCTTTACTTATCAATCGCAAGAAATACCAATACCAGAAGGCTGAAATGAGCGTAACCTTTGCCGATGGAACCAGACAGGCAGAGGAGCTTAAGGTCCGTCCAAGAGGACGCTTCCGAAATATGTATGGAGAAATTCCTCCCTTGAAGATTAAGCTTTCCAACTCAAGCCTTAGGAGACAAGGGTATATTTCAATGAATGAATTGAAGCTTGTCCTTCCTTTTGGCAGCGGCAAACGCCAAACCGATTGGCTATACAAGGAATACTTGGTGTATAAGCTGTATGAAACCCTGTCACCATATAGCTTTAGGACGCAATTGGTAGAAGTAATCCTAAAGGATACAGGAAAAAGAAAACGCCCCATCCGCTTGCAAGCTTTCTTGATAGAAGATAAAGAAGAAGTGGCCAATCGCTTGGCCTTGCAGCCCTGTAAGCAGAGTCACCTTGGAGCTGACCTAAGCCCTGATCACTATCAAATGGTACAGCTCTTCCAATTCATGATTGGTAATACGGATTGGTTACCCACGACTAGCCATAACTTAGCGCTGTTCCGCAACTCCGCTGGTGGAGTAATACCGGTACCATATGATTTTGACTTTGCTGGATTGGTCAATACTAATTACGCTTGGCCCAATGATCTTTTGCCGATAGCTAATGTAAAAGAGCGGTACTTCATGGGCAATTATCCAAGTCTAGAATCGTTGAGACCAGTTATTCAGCACTTTCAGTCCAAGAAAGACGAACTCCTACAGGTAATTGAAGCATTCAGTTCCTTACGTAAGGTTGATAAGCAACAAATGCGAGAATACCTGCTGTCCTTTTTTGACTTGATTGCCGATGATACGGTGGCAGAAAGGCAATTTGTCCACCTCATGGAAGGACCACGAGGCAACCATTACTAGAAGGCGGATAAACCGCTAGGGTTGGGCTTGCCCGATCCTAGCGTCATATACTATTCCCTGAATAGTAGGGCGCACATCCATCTTGTTCAGCTTGTAATTGTTCATGGAAGGATAGGTTCGGTTGGATAGAAAGATGAAAACCAAGTCGTCAACAGGATCTACCCAGGCGGCTGTACCTGTGAAACCAAGATGACCAAAAGTCTTGGCAGATGCTTTAGGTGAAAGATTCATGTTCTCATCAGGATCTAGCTGCAACATGTCAAAGCCTATTCCGCGGCGGGTTTCGCCTGGGAACCGGGTAGTGAAAGCATCTAGCGTACCCGGAGCAATCCAGCTCTTCTGACCGTATTGTCCTTTTTGTAAGAATAACTGCATGATCCCTGCAAGATCTTGAGCATTGGCAAACAGGCCAGCGTGTCCACTTACGCCTCCCAGCATGGCTGCCCCCATATCATGGACATGCCCCACGATTTCCTGCCGACGCCAATACCTGTCCCTCTCGCTCGGAACAATTCGATCGGCCGAAAACTTTTTGGTAGGATTGAAGGTAGCGGTGCGCAAATGTAAGGGATGGTAGAAGGTCTTATGCACATACTGATCCAAGGGCATCCCCGTGAGCTCTTCCACCGTCTGACCAAGCAAGTAAAATCCTAGATCGCTGTATTTATAGCTGGTATTGGGTCTCAATTCAGATTCATAGATCTGATGCCAGATGGAATCTACGAAGGAATGATCCATAAAGAGTTTATCCGTTACCTTAACATCGTAGGTGCCACTGGAACTTGTCCGATACAGTTTGGAGGAGGGGCGTGGGTTTCGGCGAGTTCCTTCTAGGGTTTGTTTGTAGAAGGGGATCCAGGCTTTCAAACCGGCCCGATGTGCCATTAGATCTTTAATGATAACCTCCTCTTTATTGGTTCCTTTTAAGGAAGGCAGGTATTTACTCAAAGGTTGGTCGATATCGATCTTGCCCTCATCCCGCAATTTCATAATGGAGAGAGTGGTGGCTGCGATTTTGGTAATGGAGGCGAGGTCAAAAATATCGTTGGTAGACATCTTTTGTCTGCGGTCGTAGCTGTGATAGCCATAGGCCTTTTCATACACAATACGCCCATTTTTTGCCACTAGCACCACACATCCAGGTGTTGCCCCTTTTGCTATGGCCTCTTCAGCTACCTTATCAATCTTGGCTAGTGTGTCGGAAGAAAGGCCAACATTCTCGGGGAGTGCATAACCGAGCCTTGCATTCCCTGGCATCATGATCCCAGTATTGAATCGACTAGCTGGAGAAGCGGTAACTGGTAACCTTCCTCGAATGGGAATAGCACCGAATAAAGCCTGTGCAGCTGCATCCTGTGTGAGCTTATCTTCATCGTAGGCTTGTAATAGCCAATTGATATGATCAAATTTTTGCAGACTATACGGATTGCCAAAGACAACTAATACGACCTGTGTTTCTTTACTGAGCCGTTGAATGAATTCATGCTGTGCACCGGTAATACCAAAGTTTCTGCTAGCAAAGCTGCTCATATCGTGTAGACTCACGATTACGGCATCTTTTTCCTTCAATTGATTGATCAATTGATCTTGCTCTCTGTTGGATATATCTTTTGCAGTTTGCAATTGAGTCATCTTTGTGAAGGAAGCTAGACGTCTTTGAAAAGTAGTAGTAGAGGACGCGCCCATACTTAGCGAGGCCAGGTTGAGCTGGCTCAAGTTTTGGAAAGGTAGTAAGCCTCTTTTATTCCGTACCATGGTTAACGCATGCTCAATGAGCTTCTGCTTTAGCGCGATGGCTTGTGGCGAATTCAGGTCTTTAGAAATATTTTCTTCTTGCAAAGGAGTGAATTGCTGTAGCCCCATCTGGTATTTAGCACGCAGTACTCGCTTTACGCTGACTTCAAGATCATCCCAGTTTAGTCGACCATCTTGGATGTATTCCTTGATAGTCTTAAAGGAAGCGCCAATGTCTTCCGGCAATAAGAGAATATCGTTGCCAGCCATTAAGGCTTCGGCCTCTACCTCCCCGGATTCGAAGTACTTGGTAACACCTTTCATTTCCAGCGCATCTGTAAAGATCAACCCATTAAAGCTCAGTTCTTTCCGTAAGATATTGGAGATGGTGTTGTTAGATAGAGCCGTGGGCCGATTTGGACGATCGTCAAAAGCGGGAACATGGAGGTGAGCAATCATCATGCTACCTACGCCCTTTTTAGCCAAGGCGCGGAAAGGGTATAATTCAATACTATCCAGTCGTTCTTTACTATGACTGATGATGGGTAGGTCGTAATGTGAATCTACGTCGGTGTCTCCATGTCCGGGAAAATGCTTAGTACAAGCCATCACGCCGTGATCCTGCATGCCTTTCATATACTGATACCCCTTAGCCGTTACATTGTAGCGATCCTCCCCAAAAGATCGTGTGTTGATTACAGGGTTGGCAGCATTGTTATTGACGTCTACAACCGGAGCAAAATTGATGTCTATACCGACTCGCTTCATCTGACGGGCAATTTCCTTACCCATATCATAGATCAATTCGTTGTCTTGGATAGCGCCGAGCATCAGTTGCCTTGGGTAGCTAATAGTCGTAGCCCGCATACGCATGCCCAAGCCCCATTCTCCATCGATAGCCACCATTACTGGAAGAGGGGAAGCCAGTTTTTGATACCTATTGATGAGTTCCACCTGCTTATCAGGCGTTCCTTGAAAAAAACATAGACCACCCACCTTATATTTCTTGATCTGCGCTTCGACATCTGCAATATGATCTGCTCCTTTATCGGAATGGGCACGAATCATAAATAGTTGCCCTAAGCGTTCATCTTCATCCATCGTATTGTACAGCGAATCTACCCATGCTTCGCGAATGGGGTCATCTTTGACAAATGATTGTGCAGTAACAGAATGGGAGTAACATTGCAGCATGACCCCTGCCAGGGCCAGTAGTATCAGCTTCTTATTCATGGGGATTAGCTTTTACACTAAAAGTATAAATTTTTCACTAAAATGTTTTCTTCGAATCCGCCTTTAACAGAGCGGTGGAGGTAACTGATATATACCTGATTTATTACTGAAAAAGGCTAAGAAATCTACTATATGATAAAACGGGATAGCCTTTCATTTTAGGGTTGAGCGTCTAGAGTTTGACCAAATTTTAACAAGTAACCATTGTTGTCATAAATGGCGAATTCCCGCATCCCATAATCAAACGCTTCGAGTGGGTAACAAATGTTGGGATAGCTTTCCAGTTTGCTCCAAAGTTCCTGGATGTTGTTGGTGTAGAAGTAAAGCGATCCCGTCCAATGTGGCTTCTCGAAGGGCAAATGAGCATTCGGTGTATTAAACATGATGTGTACCCCGTCCTTTTGCAAAGAAGCCCAGCCCCATTCCTCCTCGTATGACTCGCAGGTGAAGCCCAGCAGTTGGGTATAGAATTCGATGGTCTCTACCAATTTATCGGTCGTAAACATTGGGCTCAGCCCGGTGAAAGACATGCCTTCGGGTTTAAGAAATTGAAGTTCCTAT
Organism: uncultured Lewinella sp.; assembly: GCA_913057785.1. Classification (GTDB taxonomy): domain Bacteria; phylum Bacteroidota; class Bacteroidia; order Chitinophagales; family Saprospiraceae; genus DT-111. The sequence continues at coordinate 17,923 of CAJXPD010000023.1, forward strand.
GCGTAGAGACTCATTAAACCCTCGATCCAGGCTTTTGCCATCAAATGCCCGCCCGCCATCGATGGATGAACACCGTCAGGACACCAGTAACTAACCGGTGCTACGGAAAGTGCTTCATCAAAGATGCGTTGGTAGGGGATAAATACAGCACCATAATCTTTAGCAATCTGCTTAGCAGCTTCACGGTAGGCAGGAAAGTCCTTCTCCCAGGGTGCTCCAATTGCTGTTCCTCCCGTCACGGCGAATGGTTCTCCCATGATCAGTTTGACCTGCGGCAATTCCTTTTTAGTGCGATCCAGTAATTGGCGAAGGTCTTTGTCATAAACTTCCACAGTGCCTTTATAACTGTGGCTAAGGGTATGCCAAAAATCATTGACACCGATCAGGATGCTAAGTACATCTGGTTTCAGTTGCAGACAATCATCTTCCCAGCGGTTGGCCAATTGAAAGACCTTATGTCCGCTGATCCCCCGATTATAGAAACGCAATTCACTTGCAGGGTGATTACCCAGCATTTGAGACACGATTTGATATACGTAGCCGCCGCCCATACCAGCTCCCTGATTAGCGTAGTAGTGTGCCTTATTTCGGCCAGCATCAGTGATGGAATCTCCCTGGAAGAGGATGGTTGTACCTTTGGGAATGCCTTCTAAATTGATTTCGGCAGCTTTGAGTTGGATGGAGGAAGCTGCAGTGGCAGCAGCAAAAGCAAAAGCACTTTTGCGGATGAAGTTTCGTCGGCCGTGGGAATGCGTTTTGTTTTTCATATCAATGGCAATGTTTAAAGTTGTCGTCAGATTTAGGCCCTCAAAAAGGGAGGGTTATTGGAAGAATCCTGAATATCGGAATTGAGGGCTAAACTTCCTATTATTTGATGATGGCATTTCCCCAATAATTGAAGCAAGCGGGGCGCCAACCTGGAATATACATCGTTTGTAAGTTAGGTATATGAAAACCTGCTGCCTGAAATAGCCCAGGAATATCTCGATTTAGATTACAGCCGCCACCTACGCGTTTCCATATGGGGTTAATTCGATTTTGCCATTTGAGTACGGCTGGATCTGGGGCTGCGCCATGTTCGCAAAATAGCACCTGACCATTAGGTTTTAATACTCTAATCATTTCCTGCAGCGCTTGTTCCGCTTTAGGAATAGAACAAAGTGTATAGGTGATCACTATGGTGTCGAACTGCTGCTTGTCCAGTGGAATTTCCTCGGCGGAAGCTTGCAAGAAACGAATGGGAATATCCTGCGTTTCGCCCATTTCCCTCGCCATCGATAGGAGTTCTCCTTGTGGCTCCAATCCCCAAATGGCTTTTACTTGATCCTTTTGGTAGAACGGAAGATTTAAGCCTGAACCGATTCCTATCTCCAAGACCTTGCCTTTAGCCATGGGTACGATCTTCGCCCGTTGTCTACTGACGGTGCTGACCGAACAAGTGCAATTGATCAATTTAGGAAGGATATATTTGCTGTAAAACCCCATCTCTAAAGCAGATTATCTATTTGACGAAGTAGAGATCTTGACCTGACCAACAAGTTTACCGTTTTTTGTACACAATAATCCTAAACTCCCTTCTATATTAGCTGCATGGAAGATCGCATTGAGAAATGGCGAATGATATTAGGAGAGAAATCTGATCCTGACCAAGACGTTCGATTAAACAAGGAACTGAAGGCCATGGATCGGGTATTGGATGCGCTGTATGATAGTGAAAGAAAGAAAGGACTGGGCAAGTCTTCGCCAAATGTCAATCGGTGGCTAGGAGATATACGCCGGTATTTCCCTACTTCTATGGTTCAGTTGATGCAAAAGGATGCCTTGGAACGTCTGCAATTGGATCAAATGCTGCTCGAACCCGAATTGCTGGAGAGTGTGGAAGCCGATGTCGAACTGGTTGGCACCCTTCTTTCCTTGAAGAATGTAGTACCAGAGAAAACCAAAGAAACGGCTCGCATAGTCGTACGAAAAGTGGTAGAAGCCCTGGAAAAGAAACTACATCATCCTATGCGACAGGCTCTACACGGCAGGCTCAATCGCTCCATGAACAACCGCCGACCCAAGTTCAAGGATATTAACTGGCAACGAACCATTCAACTGAATCTTAAACACTATCAACCTAGTTTGAAAGCGATCATTCCGGAACAACTACGAGGTTATGGTCGTCAAAGCCGGCAATTGAGTGAAGTGATGCTGTTGGTTGACCAAAGTGGTTCTATGGCCACCTCTGTGGTATATGCGGGTATCTTAGGCTGTATCATGGCCTCCCTACGGTCCTTAAAAACCAGAATGGTTGTATTTGATACCAGCGTAGTAGACTTGACGGATCATCTAAACGATCCGGTAGATCTCCTTTTTGCGACCCAATTGGGAGGAGGTACGGATATTAATCGGGCTTTGACCTATATCACGCCTTTTGTCACTTCTCCCGCTGATACGATCTTGGTTTTGATTAGCGATTTATTTGAAGGGGGAAACCAAAGAGAAATGATTCAGCGGCTGGCTAGTTTTAGAGCAAGCGGGGTGCAGGTGATCAGTCTCTTAGCACTAAATGACCAGGGAGCGCCCAATTTTGATAAAGCCATCGCCGCACATTTGGCGCAATTAGATATTCCCACTTTTGCTTGTACTCCAGATCTGTTTCCTGAGTTGATGGCTAGTGCCTTGAAAAAAGAGGACTTACATCTCTGGCTGGGCCGCCACGGCGTGGTGCGTAAGAATTAATCTAACTCCAAGATAGGCTTGATCTTAAGCAAGACGGGTAAACGAAAAATTCGTATCTTGCGGTGGCAAAAGAGCCTGAAAAATTTAAATGAATTTATCCAACTTTTTTGACCATACCCTCTTACGTCCAGATTGTACGCTGGAAGAAATTAAAAAACTTTGCACAGATGCTGTCGAATATGGTTTCGCAGCAGTATGTGTCCCTCCATATTTTGTTGGTCGAGCCTCCCAGTTTGTTCAGGATACGCCAGTTAAAGTTGCAACTGTTATCGGTTTCCCCATGGGGTATACTACCACTGTATCAAAGGTAGAAGAGATTAAGCGGGCAATTGATGATGGAGTGGATGAATTGGATGTGGTGATTAATGTGGCAGCAGTAAAGAGTGGGAATTGGAAAGATGTGCAAAGTGACTTGGATCGCATGATCACCGCGGCGCACCTGAAGCGTAAAGCCATTAAGGTGATCTTGGAAACAGGCTTGTTGACGGATGAGGAAATCTTACAGCTTTGCACGATCTGCCGGGAGCTTCAGCCGGACTTTGTAAAAACATCTACAGGGGTTAATGGAGAAGGTGCAACAGTGAGAGTGGTTAAAATGCTGGCAAACGCTTTAGGTAAGGATATAAAGATCAAAGCCTCTGGAGGCATTCGGACACCGGAGGAGACCATTAGACTGGTTGAGGCTGGTGCCAGCAGAATAGGTGCATCCAGCAGTGTAAGAATAATGAAAGATCATCTAGCTAGCCAATAAGGTGCTGATGGATATAGAGCAAATTACTCCGAGCTTTTGCTGGGGATTTAAATAATAACATCATGACTGGTTCTCAAACAAAATGGGGTCTATTAATTGTCTTCTTCTTCGTTTTTGGCGCATTAACGGTTAGTTATGCTCAAAATACCATCAATGTGGCAGAAGGACCAAAGATCTCAGAATTGATGAATCGCTTCACAGAATTGAATAAGGCCAAAGGAACCATTTCCGGCTGGCGCATTCAAATCCTGGCGACTACTGATTTCCAGAAGATGGAATCTTCTAGATCCACTTTCCGCTACCGCTATCCTAATATTCCAGTAGATTGGAGAGACTCTAAACCGTTTTATCAGTTAAGAGCAGGAGCTTTTGCCACAAAATTGGAAGCTTTACGTATTAAACACATATTGAGCCAAGACTATGCGGGCTTATATCTCGTTAGAGATGATATTAGACCTAGCGAACTGGTCAATGCCTATTAACCCTTCTTTACTTCAATAATTAGATCCTTCTTCGACAAATCTCGTGGACGATTACTGTCAGTAAAGCGTTGAATTTCATTTTTGAGTGTCTCGAAACACGAGATTAGTCTAAGAACCAAATATAATAGGAATCAAAAGGCTGAGTACCCAGTGGTGAGTACTCAGCCAAAAGCTCGATATAGATCAATTAATAACTAATCTTTGGTTCTTAACCTGGATACCCTCCGGGTTTTTAATGCTTAATTGTAGGAGATATAAACCCTGGGCAAATCGATTGATATCCAGGGAGAAATTATTCTCGCCCAGGCTTGTGCCGATTTGCTCTTGATACACCTCCTGGCCATTGGCACTAAATATCCGCAGTTGAGCTGTCGACATCATCTCAGCAGTAAATTTGACATTAACTTGCTCCCTGGCGGGGTTTGGGAAAATAGATAGTTGAAATCCTTCTTCTTCTAGATCTTCTGTAGAGGTTACAGTGTTACAGAAATTGGGATCACCTGCATTGACAATGATCTCAAAAGTACAGGCGCTATTGTTCCCTACGGCATCTGTAAAAGTATAGGTTACCGTATCTGTTCCCACCTCAAATAAAGATCCAGAGGCCTTGTTGCTACTGACATCGGTGATCGCGCAATTGTCCACCGCACTTGGTGCTTCCCATTCCACCAGCATACTACATTGATCCACAGCAGTTGTTACTATGATGGAATCAGGACAATTGGTGATGGAAGGAGATTGGTTGTCCACGACCGTCACATTGAAAAGGCATTCTACTATATTATTTGAAGGATCGGTGAAGGTATGTGTGACGGTAGTAGTGCCAATTGGGAAATCAGAACCGCTGGCAAAGCCTGCCGTCAATTGCATACTGGCTTGGCAGTTGTCGGTGGCGGTAGGTGTCTCATAGCTCACGATTTGCGAACAGCTGCCGATTGCTGCATCAACCGTGATGTCGCCTGGGCAGGCAGTTACGGTCGGTAGTAAATTGTCAATCACGATCACCTGAAAACTACAGGTAGCTATGTTGTTCGTAGCGTCTGTTAAGGTGTAGGTGACTGTCGTCTCTCCTGCGGGAAAGAAGGCGCCACTTTCAGGTCCCTCGATTCTTGCTAGATTAGCAGCACAATTATCCATCCCATTTGGTGCGATATAACCTACATTAGTTCCGCAACTTCCCTCTGATACAAATACGACTGTTTCAGCTGGACAGGAAGTAAAAGTGGGTGCCTCGTTGTCAATGACAGTGATGTTGAAACTACAGGAGGATTGATTGTTGTAGTTATCCGTGAAAGTATGCGTAACGGTAGTGGTACCCGGGAAGAAATTCTCCCCACTGGCGGGACCAGCGGTCCGATTTAGGGCGTACGTACAATTGTCAAAGGCGGTAGGGAGTTGGTAATTGATAATCTCACTACAGGCACCTGGCGCTACATTGACGGTTTGATCGGCTGGGCAGAAGGTGACAGAAGGCGCTTCGTTGTCATTCACTGTAACCGTAAAAGAGCAAGTGGCAGTATTACCACTTTGGTCAGTAGCTAAGAAGGATACTGTCGTAGTGCCGGGGAAAAAGTTATCATTACTAGCAGGGCCTTCGATCTGAGCAACGGTAGCAGTCCCGCAGTTATCCGTAGCAGAGGGAAGGGCAAACTGAACCCGCTCGCCACATGCCCCTGGGAAGTTGTTAATGGTCCGGCTTTGTGGACAAGCAGAAAGTGTTGGTGGGGTGATGTCTTCAGGGGTCCCATCTACAGTGGCTCTTGGAATGGCATTGGGGTCGGTGTTGAAGCGAACGCTAAGGTTGATCTGGTCGACAATGGCGAGTTCTCCCAAAGACGTCCCTTCACACTCGGGGTAAAGATAGACCGTTACATTATTGTAGTTGAGTTCATTTGGCGCATTAGGGTTTTGGGAAATGGCCAGGAGCGCCCCCCCGCCGTTACTGTTGAAACAGCTATTTGGCGCAAGGGTGTAGGCGACGCCTTTATCTGTAGCATTGAGCTCTGTACCCGCAAAGGTGAATTTGGCTCCTCGGTTGTTGGAGCTACCATCCAATGCTAGCCAGTACGTTCTTTCGAAATCGCTATCGTTGCAGATGTTCAAATTCAGATTGGCTGAGGAGCCTAGCGGAACATTTTCTATGAGAATATTTTTGCCTGTAGCACAGAGAGAAGAAGCCGTCAATTTTGGTTGATCAATTTTGAGTCCGCCTTCATATGGGCAACTAGAACTGGTACTACTTTCGATTAGCGAAAAGACCGGTGTACCATACATGGGGTCTGTACCGACCCTGTAGGTGAATAAATCATTGGGGTCGTCATCGCTAAGTGTATAAGAAGTTACCCTTGAATTACTAGCTGAATTGGTAACGCTTTCTCCAAATTCACTCCGAATCTCAATCTCAACGCCTCCTGATACACCCGTGCCTTGAATTTCTGCTCCTACTTCTAGGGCTACATCTGCGGCAATGCTAATGGTACTTTCTATACTCTGTGTGGTAGAGGAGTTGATTTCTGTTTCAATAGTGGCTGAAGTTTGGCCACCAAAGGTATTAACTGGTCCGTTCGCTGCATTGATAGCAGCTAACTTATTCTGTTCGTTGAGCACTAGTACCTGATTCCATGTTTTTATTTGGGATCGAGCTTTAGATTTTGTGGAGATATCAGTAGTAGGATCGTCTACCAAACGTTGTTGGTTTACAATGTCCTGTCGAATCTGCTGTTCTGTCATGGCAAATTTGTCTTGCTCCCCTGTTGCTCTAAAGGCTAGTCTTTTCTCAATTCTCGTACTACAAGTACTCGGGTCGAAAATTAGGGCTTCCGCTACTCCGTATTCTAACCTTCTACCTACTCCAATAAAGATATCCCCAGAAGTGCCCGTATTCTGGTCTAAATCGGAGGTGGAAAATTCTTGTGTAGTAGTGATGCAGAGTTCTGTTTCTGTTTGGCTTCTGTGCTCTAGACCTGCGGTTAGTCCAACGGTATATTGAGCATATACTTCTGCAGGGACAACTCCACTGGTCTCGAATCCGAATTTAGCGCTACCCCACACTCGAGCAGATCCACCAATGAGAAAACTAGTGGAGAAGTTGCGACAAGTTTGGCGACTGGCTAAGAATTTACTGGAGCTACCATCACCTGGAGGGTCGTGAAGGATCAAGTAGGGGATGCGAGGGGTAGTAGTGATACCTCGAGGGTCAATAAAATCATCCGTAGGACCCAATATCATGAATGGAATGTCTATTTCAATGTTTTTAGAGGTAGAGCCGCCTGCCGATGTGAAATAACTAGAAACAATATTGAATCGTAGCAGCTGAAGTTTTGGCGTGTTTTCATCTTCTCTATTTAGTTCCTCGGGATCAACAATAATCAACGCCTCAAACTCTGGGATTCCACTGGTGTTTTGGGTAACCACGAACCTGGCAATATCATCCTCTCCATTCTCTACATCAAGTTTGGCCTCGGGCCAGCTAGGGAGAAAGCCCGCAGCATTGGTCACTTTTACTCTAATGGTATCGGGGCCACTAAGATCAATCATATGGACACCTTGCAGATCTTCGTAAGTCACTTTATCAATTAGGCCTGCTTGCGTATAACAGAGGTCGTCCTCTTGTACGCAATAGCTAGTCTTGGTGCTCCCACAACCTACTGGCGGCAAGCCCTGTAAAGAAACATTGTAGGTGGGGTTGGCATTCATACTCAGGTTAACTCGCTCCCCGGCTACTTGAGCCGTACCGACTGTTTGGAAACAGCAAAAGAAGAGCAATGCCATTACCAGACTTGTCAGCCGATGCTTGGCTTGGGGAATTAGTGTGTTTGGGAAAGTTGAATTCATGGCTTAGTTTAATTTGAGAATGTAAGCGGAAGAGCAGGATATCTGCCTTTTTTCCCAAGTTAAAGGCAAAAGACACCACCAAAGGGAGGGTTTAAGTGAGCTGCATGAATTCGAATGTAAATGACGGAAATGATAAGTAAAGGAGGGGATACCCAATGCGCATAGAATGAGCCTACTTGAATAAATTGGGAGTAGGCTAGAAGGTAAAATTGCAGGAGGCCAGTTCTAAGCCCTAGCTGGCTTGACCGCTACTGGTTTGGGTTTCTTTCGGTAGAGAATTTTGACGCCCATGGGTACTAAGGTTCTTTCTGGGTTGATGCGGATGGGGTCGCTCTTTGAACTGGTATAGCCCGAAGCTGTGAATTGTAAATAGTATAGCCCTGGTTTTATCTTTGGTATACTAAAGCTTCCATCCCGTCTGGTAACTGCAAAGCTGACGAAAGAAGAGTCTTGTACCTGAAATAGAACTACACTAGCTTGGGTTAGTGGTTGATGTAATTTATTGGTCAATTGGCCTTGAATAACACTTTGTCCGCCAAGAGAGAAGGACAGCATTAGTAGAAATGCCAAATAAATAGGACTATGAAGGAGGCGCTTCATATAATGGTATTTTATGGGGTAAAGGTGTACTTGTTCTAAGCTTCAAGGTAGGCCGAGCATTGGTCAAGCTCAACCACATTTTAATGTGGATAAGGGCTTTTCCGTTACATCAGAGCTAGAGTAAGACTTGGGCTACAGGAAAATTTTTCGATCCTTGAGGGTGAGCTGACCAGACTTTTCTAGGGCCTTAATGCTTCTAATCACCGTTTCTACTCGTAACCCGGTTAGATTGGCAATGATCTGGCGCGTTATATTGACCTGATATTGACCTTCTACGTTTGCTTCTCCTTTCAAGTATTGTAATAGGGACATAATGCGGTGTGCGGCATCATTTCCTTTAATCTCTTTGGAAAGAATGGCCTTGTATCGCAGGCGGCGGGAAAGTATGCTTAATAATTGATAGTGGACTGCAAAATGCTCTTTGAGCAGTTGTAGTAAGCGACTCTTTTCTAGACAGATAAGTTGAGTTTCAGCTAAGGCTTCCGCATTAGCAGGGAAGGGGAAATCCCCAAACAGTGCCGGTTCCCCAAAGCTTTGATTGGCTTCAAAAATCCCCTGCAAGGACTCTTGCCCTTCATCATTATAGTTGCTCATCTTGATGCTTCCACTCAAGATCTGATAAAAGAATATGGCCTGGTCTCCTTCCTGGAAGAGCATTTCTCCGGCTTGTAAGTGCTTTTCAACCGCTCCATATTTTCTAAGTAGGGCTACTTTTATCATAGGTTGAAATAAAAATCAGTGTTTATGATGTAGGTCATAAATGGGGCATAGGCATTGCCCTAGTTTTGTACTAACAACAAATTCAAACAATCATGCTAGTCAATAGTATTCACCTTGATAAAAGTACAAAGCTTCAGAAAGAAAGGAAAAGCTGGCTCCAGCAATACTTGTCATTTTGTGATCGACAAATGGATCAGCGGACCCTCTGGTATTTGATTCCACTAATGTCTTTGCCGGCTGCTGTGATGCCGATTTCCATTTTCCTTATGTCCTACTTCGAAGGCTACTTACTATTTGTCGGCGCAAGCATGCTTCTGTTTTTCTCAAATGTAGTTGCAAATATTGCGGAGCTATCTACTCGTTGGACGATCAGCCTCTTCTTAGCTACGGTGGCTTTTAATCTTCTGTTCCCGCTATTGTGCTGGCTATGGTAGTAGTTCCAAAACACGACAAGAAACACATTAATGCTAAGCTAAGTAAATGGAAGATATGAGTAAATTCAAATTTATAAAGCTGCTGGAGAATGATAATCTAAAGCTGCTGAAAGGAAAAGGGGAGAGTGGCGACAAAATGCAAGCACACATTGCGGACCGTGATACTTTCCTCTTGATCCTGAAAGGTAGCCTGAACTTTCGCTTAGGTACGAAGAACCGGTCTTTAGAGGGCGATGATTTCCTGGAAATCCCTGCTCAAGAGGTGCATTCATTTACAGTTGATAAACCTTGCGAAGTGCTGCTGGTCTTGGACCCTAAGACTAAGATGACGTTTGTATCTTGAGTAAATCTGCAGGTAAATAGAGTCTTATGAGTCAGACTATGGTGATCTTACTTCCAGGGGTGTGGTTGGGCTTCGTATTAGGGATTTCTTTTCTCGAAGCCCCACTGAAATTCCAGGCACCTGGAATTACCCGAGAATTGGGATTGGGGATAGGTAAATTGGTTTTTGGTGCACTGAACAAGGTGGAACTTATCCTAGTCGTCCTACTTGCCTTGGTAAGTTGGAGTGTCAAGCTATCCACGGTGGGATGGATGATTCTGGTGATTTTACTTCTACTTCTTGTCGTTCAGACCTTCATTCTACTGCCTAATTTGACCAGACGAGCCACTCTTATTCAATCAGGCGTTACACCTCCACCAAGTAAACGACATGTTGTTTACATCATTATGGAAGTAGTGAAGGTAGTGATGCTTCTTTTATTCGCATTTCAACTATAACAAATGGGAGATATTCGATCCATATCAGAGATCAAGATTTTTGTGGATCATTTTTATGAAAAGATCCAGAAGGATGACTTGCTAGGACCGGTATTCGCACTACGCATTGCGGAGCGAGACTGGCCGCAACACTTGGAAAAGATGTATCGATTCTGGAATACTGTCCTGTTTTTTCAGAAAGATTATCGAGGGAACCCCTTCGCCAAGCACATCGGGCTGCACGTCCAGAATGATCACTTTAGACGATGGGTCTATCTTTTTAGAGAGACAATCGATGACCACTTTTCTGGACCTAAGGCAGAAGAAACTAAGCAGCGTGCGGAAAGTATAGCCATGGTCTTTAACGCTCGCTTATCGGGAGCCAGTAATGAGGTGCATTAGGAAAAAGCCTGGCCAATCTTTTGCTCCTCCATCAAGCCTCGCAATTGATCCAAAACACTGAGGTCCTCTATCGTTGAAGGCGTATTAAAGGATTTACCATCCGCAATATAGCGCATGACCTTCCGGAGTATCTTGCCCGAACGCGTCTTGGGGAGCTTTTGCGCAATGGTGGCTCGTTTAAAACTGGCTACTGCTCCTACCTTGTCTCGAACCATCTGAATTAACTCTATTTCCAGGCTGGCTTCTGATTGCTCTACTCCGGCTTTCAGTACTACAAAACCTACCGGTACTTGACCCTTTAGTTCGTCGGCTATTCCAATCACGGCGCATTCGGCTACCGCTGGGTGTGCGGCCACCACCTCTTCCATTTCAGCAGTAGATAGCCGATGCCCTGCCACATTAATGACATCATCTGTTCGTCCAGTGATAAAGATGAACCCATCTTCATCTTTGTAGGCCCCGTCGCCAGATAGGTAATAGCCAGGAAACTTCTCCAAGTAGGCAGATTTGAAACGGGCTGTATCTCCCCAAAGATTGGCTAGGGCGCCCGGTGCCAATGGATACTTGATACACAAATATCCCTCTTCATTCGGCCCCATTTCTTGCCCTTGTCCATTGAAGATCGAAAAGGAATATCCACAGATAGGCTGCCCTGCAGAACCGGGTTTGACTGCTTGTAGCTCGACACCTGTCATGTTCCCAATCATCGGCCAACCCGACTCTGTCTGCCACCAATGATCAATGATGGGCACTTGTAGAAGATCGGAAAGCCAGGTAAGGGTAGATACATCACAACGCTCACCCGCTAGGAATTGGTAGCGAAGTGAAGAAGTATCGTAAGTTTTCTTGAATTGGCCATCAGGATCTTCTTTCCTAATGGCTCGGAAGGCTGTTGGTGCAGTAAAGAAGACATTGACTTTGTATTCTTCGATGATCCGCCAGAAGGTCCCTGGATCAGGTGTTTTGATGGGTTTTCCCTCGAAGAGGACGGTCGTACAACCATGGATTAAAGGTCCATAAACAATATAAGAATGACCGACTACCCAACCTACATCAGAAGCTGCCCAATATACCTCCCCGGGAGCAATGCCATAAAAATGAGTCATACTGAATTTCATAGCTACGGCATGCCCTCCGTTGTCCCGCATTACGCCTTTTGGCTTTCCGGTAGTGCCGGAGGTATATAGGATGTATAATGGATCGGTAGCATCCAATTCGACGTAGCTCATGGGTTTGGCTTGCTGTCTTAAGTCCTCCCAGTCTAGATCGCGTCCGGTCTGCATTTCGGCGGCCACAAAATCTCTCTGATAAACGACCACTTGTTCCACCTCGTGTTGCGCTTCAGCTAGTGCAGCATCCACGATAGGCTTGTAAGGTACGATTCGATCAATTTCCTTACCCCCAGATGCCATCAATAGTACCTTGGGATGTGCATCATCAACCCGGATGGCCAATTCCCGAGCAGCGAATCCTCCGAATACCACCGAATGTACGGCTCCCAGACGAGCGCAGGCCAGCATAGCGAAAACCGTCTCTGGGATCATGGGCATGTAAATAATCACCCGATCTCCCTTCTCCACACCTAAAGCACTCAACATGCCAGCCACCAATTCTACTTCCTCCAATAACTCATTGTACGTAAACTGCTTTTTGGTTTCGGTTACAGGGGAGTCATAGGCTATTGCCACCTGATTTCCTCGTCCTTGCTCGACGTGGTAGTCTAAGGCCAGGTAGCTGGTGTTTAGCTTTCCTCCCTTATACCAGCGCGCGAGCTCATCTTCGTCCTGGCTCAGGATATCTGAAGGAAATTGAAACCACTGTATAGCTTTGGCTTGTTCTTCCCAGAATGAAATGGGATTATCTATACTATCTTGGTAGAATTTGTGATAAGTTGACATGTTGAAGGAGTGCTTATTTGAAGGACTAGTGTTGTAAGGCTAAGACTTAGTTTTCCAACTTGGCGCCCATTTGTTCTAGTACTTTTCTGTGATCGAATTGGGTGCAATGTCCTTGCATTGCAGTGAACTCTACTATGGCATCAGATTTCGGATTAGTGGTGCCTTTTAGGAATTTATCGAAAGCACGAGTAGCTGGATTAAGGTAAAAATTATCCATGTCACCCATCCAAATGTAGATCTTCCCTTGAAGCTTAGGCCCGAGTTCCTCCCAATTTTCTTTGGCGATTAACTTCAGATCATACTTCTTCCAGTGTTCCACGATGGCAGGATCGATAGCACCACTTTGCGGATCCCACATGTGAGCTGGCAAACCATCTTTCCCCTTGGGACTGTACAATGCATTGTGAGCGCTAAACTGCCCACCGGAAGTGGCGTAGGAATTGGAATACCCCAATACATTCTCATAGTGGATGAAATCCTTCATCGTCAGGCGAGGATCTCCAGTGAGGTCTCTAGCGACCGGGCGAAGGTTTCCCCATTCATTGTAATAGAGGTTTTCATCCTTGTAGACATTAACCAACTGATAGTTTTCGAAATCAATAGCGTCCGGGCTATAAGACCAGGTACCGTTGAAGTGATCTGGGTAAAAAATCTGTAGCGCTAATGAGACCCATCCGCCTGTGGAGCAACCATCCAGGAAACGATCTTTAGCACTCCCCGTACCTCGAAATTCACCTTCCAGATAAGGAATCAATTCCTCCGTCAGCGCATAACCATAAGGCCCACTATTTTCGGAATCTAGCTGGTAGGAGTCGCCAAAGGGCCCTTCCCCATCTAAAAAGATATTCACGATTTCAGGGGATTCGTCAGATTGCCACCAGCCCATAAAACGCTTGCTTCCGGCTAAGCGACCTACTCGGGTATAGCGGCCGCCATAGCCAGCGATATTATATCGGAAAGGAAAACGTTTGTTTTCATCTTCGAAGTAAGCATCAGGGAGCAATACTCCAACTTTGAGGAACATGTCTTTTCCCCACCATTTCGACAAGGTGTCACTTCTGAATGTGACCTCTTTGACATTTGGATGGTTGGCGATTCTACGTTTTTGAACCACTTTATTGATAACCAAATTGAGCTTTTGACTCTTATTTACTTCCACCTTCATAACCTCACTGTATAGGTTGCCTGGAGCATTTGGGCGAGATTCAGACTTGTCCTGATCCCATAAGGCTTGTACGAAGTAAGTGCCTTCTGGTAATGCATCGAGTGAAATTTGTCCCGCTTTCATGAAGCCTTTACCTGCCGCTAAGGTGACCAACTTATCGGTAGACCATTTCTCGATATTCTTCGCGAACAAATAATTCCCTTGCTGCGGCCAGGTCCGGAAGCGGAGTTCACCTCGACCGTTTTTACTCATGAAAATGAGCAAGCGGCCATCGGCTTGAAATTGATCCTGGAGACTGGCGTCCACTTTAATGTCAACCGTCATCTGATGGATGGATTGAGCGCTTATAGCTGTAGGTAAGCAAAGCAAAAGGAGGTAAAAAAGGTTTTTCATGATAATTTGGCAATTTGAAATGAAGGGCAGGGAGCAATGAAGGCTGTGCCATTATCGGAAAAAAGATAAGAAAAATTGCTGAGTGAATGGCTTCTAGTATATTTGCGGCGCAATGCTACAATTCAAATTAGAATCGACAGACAAAGGATCAGCAGCTAGGGCCGGGGAGATCACGACTGATCACGGAACAATCCAGACGCCCATCTTTATGCCCGTGGGTACAGCGGGGACGGTGAAAGGCGTGCATCAGCATGAGTTAAAGGATGTAGTCAAGGCACAGATTATCCTAGGGAATACCTACCATCTCTACTTGCGCCCTGGTATGGAGATTTTGCGTAACGCAGGGGGCTTGCACAAATTCAATGGATGGGACGGACCTATATTGACCGATAGTGGAGGGTATCAAGTTTACTCCCTAAGTCATAGACGGAAGATTAAGGAAGAAGGCGTGACCTTCCAATCCCATATTGATGGTTCCAAGCATTTCTTTAGTCCGGAAGGCGCGATGGATATTCAGCGTACGATAGGCGGAGATATTATCATGGCCTTTGATGAATGTCCGCCCTATCCCAGTGATTATCGGTATGCGAAGCAGTCGATGGAATTAACCCATCGTTGGTTGAAGCGCTGTTGTGATCATGTAGATGCCACTGAAGGGTATTATGGTCATCATCAATCTCTTTTTCCGATTGTGCAAGGCAGTACCTATGATGATCTTCGGAAACAATCGGCAGAGACGATCGCGAGTTTTGAACGAGAAGGGAATGCGATTGGTGGATTGTCGGTCGGGGAGCCAGCTGAGGATATGTATAAACACACCGCCCTGGTTTGTGAGATACTCCCCAAGGACAAGCCGCGTTATTTGATGGGAGTCGGTACACCGGCTAACCTCTTAGAATGTATTGCTTTGGGCGTAGATATGTTTGACTGTGTACTACCTACAAGAAATGCGAGACATGGGCTGTTATATACTGCCGAAGGGATCATTAATA
The DNA here is from genome assembly GCA_913057785.1 of uncultured Lewinella sp. Lineage (GTDB taxonomy): Bacteria > Bacteroidota > Bacteroidia > Chitinophagales > Saprospiraceae > DT-111. Next base: position 33,077 of record CAJXPD010000023.1, read on the forward strand.
TCAAGAATGCCAAATGGAAGGATGTTCACGAACCGATTGATCCAGATGGCCCTTGTCCAACCAGCCGGTTTCACACCAAAGCGTATTTGCGACATTTGATGCACAGTGGTGAGTTATTGGCGGCGCAGTTGGCTTCTATTCATAATCTGACCTTTTTCTTATGGTTGGTGGGAGAGGCCCGAAACCATATTTTGGCAGGAGATTTTTCCGCTTGGAAGGACTCAATGGTTAACAAACTGCAAAGGCGTCTATAATTTGGTTAAAAAGCAGCAGGAATGCTTGGAAGTTAGTTTCTTTGTACCCACATATGCTAAAGATCCTCGATAAATATATCATCAATAAGTTCATGTCCACCTTCTTTTTCACGGTGCTCATCTTCACGATGATATCTGTGATTATCGACTTTAGTGAAAAGGTGGAAAAGTTTATTGAGGAGCCGGTCACGAAGATGGAGATTCTATTGGATTACTATCCCAACTTCATCATCTTCATTCACGGGCTGCTTTGGCCTTTGTTTACCCTGATTGCGGTTATCTTTTTTACCTCCCGGATGGCCTATAATTCAGAGATCATTTCCATCCTCAATGCAGGCGTGAGTTTCCGTCGATTGATGCAACCGTATATGCTAGGGGCGACCTTCATTGCCGGCCTTCACCTCTTGGGGAATCACATCTTAATACCTAGAGGTAATAATATCCGCCTGGATTTTGAACATAAATACATCGCTAAGGACCGCGACATTGGGAAGACCAGGGATGTACATATGTTTGTGGCGCCGGATACTAAGATTTACATCAATTTTTATCGAAAAAGGGATAGTACCGCGCGCAACTTCCGGATTGAACAATTCGAAGGCAATCAGCTGGTGTATATGGTGAAAGCCAGTACTGCGGAATGGAAAGGCCCTCCAGATAAGTGGCGATTGAATAATTATGAAATCCGGACCTTCCGGGGAGAAAAGGAGACCTTTGAAATTGGCCGAGGCAAACATATTGACACAACCCTCAATGTCACTCCTCAGGATTTCGTGGATTATGCCGATGTGCAAACCATGATGACCACCCCTAAGCTCAAACGCTTTATTGCTTTGCAACGAGAGCGTGGCTCCGGGAATCTAGAAAAGTACCTAATAGAACTCTATCGAAGAACGGCTGAGCCCTTTACCATCTTTATTCTCACCATCATTGGCGTATCTATTGCTGCGCGAAAGGTCAGGGGAGGGATGGGCTTACACTTGGCTATTGGAGTGGGCCTAGGAGCCATCTTTATCTTTTTGTCGCGATTCTCCATCGTTTTTGCTACCGGGCAATCCATCCCCGTTATGTTAGGGATTTGGTTTCCCAATATCGTTTTTACGGTCATCGCATTGTACCTAGTGCTGCGCGCACAGAAGTAAGGAAGTGTGAATTTCAGACCAATAAATCGGTCAATTCTGGGGTGTCTCCCAAAAAATAAGCTCATTTTTTCCTAGATTAGCGGTGTCAGTATCAGGACTTCTCTATACTCGAAAGATTGCCTTATCCATCTAGGTTTTATTGATAACCCTGATCTATCTATAAGGCGGGCCGGACATCCTTCATGCCAAGCATGTTCTCCAAGCGGCCCAGTATGGGCCCTAACCAACGAAGAATTACAAGACGAAAAACTGGCCATTAGTAAGTATTGACTCGCCAGTTTTATTTCAAACATCTTCTTATATTTCGATACATCATTTTTTTGGAAATGTCTAAGGCATTTCCAAACAAGAAAACTCGCTTTATATGTATTTCAATTCACAAGGAAAAGAGGAGGTCACCTACGATGCCATTGTGATCGGATCGGGCATTAGTGGAGGCTGGGCGGCCAAGGAACTGACCCAAAAAGGCCTGAAGACGCTTGTGCTCGAAAGAGGTAGAATGGTCAAGCACATCGAAGATTATCCGACTGCCCATAAGGAACCCTGGGAACTCCCACTGAGAGACCGTATGACCCCAGATGAATTAAAGGATTATCCAAAGCAAAACCGAACCGGTTATACCGTTCGACCATCTACCAAGCACTGGTGGGTTAAGGATACGGAACACCCGTACACCGAGGTGAAACGCTTTGATTGGATGCGTGGTTACCACGTAGGAGGCCGTTCTCTGCTCTGGGGGAGGCAATCTTACCGCTGGAGTGCTATGGACTTTGAATCGAATGCCAAGGATGGTTTTGGGGTAGATTGGCCCATCAGATATGAGGATTTGGCACCTTGGTACAGCTATGTGGAAAAACATGCTGGTATTTCTGGTCGGAAAGAAGGGCTTTCACAACTACCGGATAGCGAGTTTCTCCCTCCGATGGATATGAATTGCGTAGAGCAGCATACCCGACAGAAGATTGCTGAAAACTTTGGAGGCCGAGTGATGACCATTGGTCGAGTAGCTAACTTGACCCAAGCGCACAATGGGCGTACCCAATGTCAATTTAGAAATAGATGTATCAGAGGATGTCCTTATGGCGGTTACTTTAGTAGTCAATCATCCACCCTGCCTGCTGCCGAGGATACGGGAAATCTGACACTACGTCCACACTCTATTGTCAACTCCATCATCTACGATCCTGAAACCAAGCGAGCTACTGGAGTGAGAATTATTGATGGGGAAACGAAAGAAACCAAGGAGTTCTACGCCAAAATTATTTTCTGCTGTGCGTCCGCGCTCGGTAGTACTTTTATTTTGATGAATTCAACATCAGATCGTTTCCCGAACGGTCTGGGTAATGATAGCGGAGAACTAGGGCATAACCTAATGGATCACCATTTCCGCCTTGGAGCAAGAGGACGATTCGACGGCTTTGGCGATAAGTATTATAAGGGTCGCCGACCAAATGGTATCTACATTCCTCGTTTCCGCAATATTGATAAGGCCAGTACCATGAAAGATTATGTTCGTGGTTATGGTTATCAAGGAGGAGCGAGTAGAACCAACTGGATGAGAGGGGTTCGAGAAATGGACGTCTCTATTGGTGCTGATCTGAAGGCAAAATTGGTAGAGCCAGGCCCTTGGCAAATGGGATTGACGGCCTTTGGTGAATGCCTGCCCTATCATGAGAATAAGGTTACCCTAAATCATGAGGTACGTGACATCTATGGTCAGCCTACCTTAACGATTGATTGCGAGTTTAAGGAGAATGAAAATAAGATGCGGGGCGATATGATGACCGCTGCAGCTGAAATGTTGGAAGCCGCTGGCTTCAAAGATGTTCAGACTTACGATCGTAAGTCCTGGCCCGGTTTAGGAATCCATGAAATGGGTACAGCCAGAATGGGACGTGATCCAAAGACCTCCGTACTGAACAAGTGGAATCAAGTACACGCCGTGCCAAATGTTTATGTTACAGATGGCGCTTGCATGACTTCTTCAGCCTGTCAAAATCCATCTTTGACCTACATGGCATTGACGGCAAGAGCAGTAGATCACGCGGTCAGCGAACTGAAGAAGATGAACCTGTAGGTTCGAAACATCATCCAATTTTTAAGCATCTAAAAGAAAAAATATGAATAGGAGAGAAGCACTTAAACAGGCGGCCTTGCTAACTGGCGTAGCCGTAAGTGGATCGTTAGCTTCTGCCGTTTTGCAAGGCTGTAAGGCTGAGCACATACCCAACTATGAGCCAAGCTTCTTCACCAAAGCGCAAATGAAGGAGATAGCAGCGATGGCTGAAACCATCTTGCCAAAAACAGAGGATAGTCCTGGTGCAATTGAAGTTGGTGTCCCTGAATTTATTGACTTGATTGCTGACAAGACTTTGAAGGCAGAAGATAAAGAAAAGACTAAAGAAAGTATGGCTGCATTGATCCAGGCAGCGGAAGAGGCCAACGGTAAAGCCTTCAGTAAATTATCTGCAGAAGAACAGCTTGCCTACTTATCCAAGGTGGATGAAGAGGCGAAAAAGGCCGGTGGCCAATCCCCTTATTTGCAATTGAAGCAACAAGTGATTGCCGGGTATTATACCTCCGAAGCTGTAGGTACCCAGGTATTGGCGTACGATCCGATCCCGGGTCAATGGATTGGTTGTACAGACCTAGCCGAAAATGGAGGTAAAAATTGGGCTTACAATAGATAAGTAATTACCCTTTCGGGACTTTGCTTGTCAAGTATAGAACACAAACAATATCAACATGGCTGAAAAACTTTCTCGTCGAGAAGCAATCCGACAAACTACATTGGGTGCTGGCGCGCTGGCCCTTGGTGTCCCTTTGTCCTGTACTTCTCCATCTTCAACTGATGCATCAACTAACGATATGGAAGAACAAACTCCTAAAATGACAGCTGCCTATCAACACTCCGTTTGTAAATGGTGTTATGGGGATATCCCCTTGGAAGAATTCTGTGAAAAGATACAAGACCTAGGCATTAAGTCCGTAGAGATTATAGGCCCTGATGAATGGCCCATTGTTCAGAAATACGGTTTGACCTGTGCATTGGGTACAGATTCTTTCTTTAGTATTCCTAGAGGGTTTAACGATCCTGCTACGCATGAGGAATACCTCACCAATTACATCCGGCTGATCGACCAAGCTGCGGATGCAGGTATTCCTAACGTGATTTGCTTTTCTGGGAATCGCAATGGAATGGATGACGAAGTCGGTTTGGAAAACTGTGCGGTTGGTTTGGATAAGATCGCTAAGCATGCAGAGAAGAAAGGTGTGATGGTGGTCATGGAGCTATTGAATAGCAAAGTGAACCATAAAGATTACATGTGTGACAAAACACCTTGGGGTGTGAAGTTAGTCGACAAGATCGGATCCCCTAATTTTAAGTTGTTGTACGATATCTACCACATGCAGATCATGGAAGGGGATATTATTGCTACGATTAGGGATTACAATGAATATTTTGGCCATTACCATACTGGCGGCGTGCCTGGCCGCAATGAGATAAATGCAACGCAGGAGCTGAATTACCCAGCTATCATGCGCGCAATAAAAGAGACGGGATACGATAAGTATGTGGCCCAAGAATACATTCCTACCTGGGACGATCAGATCGCAGCCCTGGCCGAAGGAATAAAGATTTGCACAGTTTAATCGTGCAATCGAACCAATTACAGTCCCGTCCAAGCAGCTGCCTTAGCTGAATTGGACGGGACTGTTTGTTTCAGGCTACCCGCCAAATTTGGCAGTCACCAAATCTTGTGCGATCAACCACTTCCCTTCGTGTTTTACTAAGCTCAGTAGATTCCAGAAATCCCCTTTCTCTCCATCTAGCACCACTCGCACACTGGCATTGATCCCTTCAGAAATATCGATGGATTCAATAATCACTTTTCGGTTATCTCCACCTATCTTCTTCGCCCCTAACAATTGAACGTAGTCTGCCTTGGAGATCAGGCTTACCGTGTTTTTAGCTGGATCATTCCAAACCACACGGAACCCCTCGTGTAAAACCGCTTCCATCACTTTGGTATCCTGATTATCTCCCGCTTGTGCGTAAGACTCGACCACTTCACGGATGGAATTGACTTCCGAAGGTGTGAAAGCTAAGAGACTTATTAAACCGATTGGAATTAGCAATAGTAGATTTTTCATTGTTCTTTGTTTTTATTTCAAAAGTATAGGAGAACGGGAGGGAAGGCTAGTGCTGTGTTGTGATTGGAGGATTAGTGTTGTGAATGCGGATTTCTTGTAATAAAATCAGTGGATCCTATTGAAAAAATGCGCCTTTATGAGCAAAAGCTAGAGGAGTTAGCTGAATGGCTCTATATTAGATATTTAAATCTGCCTATTTATGAGACCACATCTAAGAAGCCCTTTCAGTATTATTTATCTTTTCCTATTTTTCTTTTCCTCTTGTCAAGAACCCACCTCAGCACCCATAGAAGAGGCTTATTTAGCGGAGGTCGAAGCTTGGCGAAGTACACGCATTGAAAATTTAACCAGCCCTACGGGATGGCTGACTTTATCAGGATTGTTTTGGCTGAAAGAGGGGGATAATTTCTTTGGTGGCGCGGAAGAAAATGAGCTAGTTTTTCCGGGAGACATACCCGATAGAATGGGCAAAATCGTATTGCAGCAAGATTCTGTATGGCTGGAAAACCTGGACGGACTGCCCATTACTGCTGGAGGCAATGCAGTGACCACCCTAGGGTTAAGCAGTCAAGCTGCACCGGTGATTTTGGAGTACGAGAGTTTAAGTTGGTTTCTTTTAAAAAGGGGTGGAAAATATGGGATTCGGCTGCGAGACAGTTTGCACGAAGCTCGAGCACATTTTTCTACGATCGAACATTTTCCAGTTCATCCAGATGGAAGAGTTTCAGCTAGATTGGTCAAAAGTGATACCCCAGATACGCTCTTGATGAAGAATGTATTGGATATGGAAATTCCCTATCCTACAGAAGGTAAGTTGGTTTTTGAATGGGCAGGGCAAGAACGTAGTATATCTGTTTTGGATGGGGGAGAGGAAGAATACTTTCTCATTTTTGCCGATGAAACTACCGGAACGGAAACCTACCCAGCTGGCCGCTACTTATACACCCCTAAAGCAGATAAAGATGGGATGACCTATATTGATTTCAATACCGCCTACAACCCACCTTGCGCCTTTACCGAATTCGCCACCTGCTTGCTGCCGCCTCCTGAGAATCGAATAGCTGCTGCCATTCGATTCGGAGAGAAGGATTGCGGCGAGCACTAGGAGACAAACGGGTGATACTTACAATTTGACTTTTACATGCTGTCGCATCATGCTATGATGGTCGAATTCATCGGCTCTACTGTAAGCGCAGATAAACCAGATTTCATCTCCTGCTTTCAAGTCATAATGATATTGATCGCCGGCCTTTTTAGGAATTGAAAACCGGACGGTGGTACGGCCATTTTTTTCTTCTCCTTCAACATCGCTCGCGGCTATTTCCCCTCCTAGTTTTGCGACTGGTTGCGGATTGCCAAAACCTACCACATAGAAGTCTTCAGCATTTACGGCTTCACCCTTTACGGCCGTCATGATCAAATTGGTTTGAACGATGTCATTTTTCTGATTGAATCCCAGGGCCACCCAACCTGTGGTGGGCGCACTTAGTTCAAAAGACCAACACGCTTCCTCCTCCGTCCAGCGGATGTCCATATCTCTGACTGTGATGGATGAGCTAAAACTGATTAAGGAAAGTGCGGCGAGCATGGAGATTGTTTTCATTTGCTGTTTTTGTACAAAGGTGAGCGAAGGATCAGGAATTGGCAAGGGGACTGTTGCGAATGGAGGATAGAGGTTGCAAATAGGTAGGATGCTAAAAGCGAAATTCCCAATCCCAACAAAGAACACCCCAACCACAACACCTATGCCAACTTGCTAGCCCAAGATTGCCTACATTTATAGTCGTCGTTTTTAAATGTCTAACATGAAATTATTTTCTGTCAATAGCTCAGAGCATTTGTTTTTGGGGCGAAGATGGTTGATTTTCTTCTGGCTAACCATTGCGCTCATCTCCACTCAGACCTTATACATTCAGCTGGGGATGAAAGTACCATGGGGAGAGATCTTTATCGTGAAACTTGCTATTTGGTTGTTTTGGGGATTCTATACATCCATTATTTTGTGGGCGGGTAGGCGATTTCGAATTGAAAAACGCAATCAATTTCGGGGACTGATCTTTCACCTCCCTTTTAGTGTACTGTCCATTGCGATCAATGTATTCTTTTATGCACTCTTCGCTTGGCTGGTTGGGGTAGATTCTTTTGAAGGAGTGCCCTTAGCCAATATTTTTATGGGTTTGTTTGTAGCCCTTTTTGAGTGGTACTTTATTATCTATTGGGCGATCATTATACTGAGTTATGCCTTTGCCTTTTATCGGAGCCTGAAGAGTCGAGAGTTGGAGGCGGTGCAATTGGAAGCTCAACTGGTTACTGCTCAGCTACAAGCCTTGAAAATGCAATTACAGCCTCATTTCTTGTTCAATACTTTGAATACCGTGGCCTCTTTGGTAAGACAAGATCAAAAACCAATGGCGGTTGAGATGTTGTCGGATTTGAGTAGCTTATTAAGAACGACCCTTCTTAAAAAAGATGAGCAGCAGGTCAGCCTGGAAGAAGAAATTGCTTTCTTGAAGAATTACTTAGTATTGGAGAAAAAACGATTTGGTGACCGAGTACGAGTAAAATGGGAAATTGCTGATGATACACTGAATGCACAAATTCCAGTTTACCTCCTACAACCAGTAGTGGAAAATGCCATCTACCATGGCCTATCTAAACAGTTGAAGGCAGAACTGCTTCGCATTGAAGCAGTGAAGGAGAATGAGACCCTGAGACTTTCGGTATATAATGACGGTCCGAGTCTTCCCGAGGATTTTGACCTTAATTTCACCACCGGTATTGGTTTGAGCAATATAATCGAACGTTTAAGCCAATTGTATCCCAATCAGGCTGAATTTAGCATTCACAATGATGGGGACGGGGTGCTGGTAAGCATGACTTTGCCCTATCTCACAGGAGTTTAAGCTGTAGAAATGGAAAAGATAAAAGCCATAATAGTTGACGATGAAGCCCCAGCTCTTGCTAATTTAGAGTTGTTGCTGGCGAAGGATAGCCAAATCGAATTGCTTACCGCTTGTTCCGACGGGGCATCGGCGATTGAAACTATCGAAGCGCTACAACCTGACCTCATCTTCCTTGATATCCAAATGCCCGAAGTCTCTGGCTTTGATGTGCTAAAAGCTTTATCCCCTAATCATCGTCCCTACGTTATTTTTGTGACCGCATATGATCAGTACGCCATAAAGGCTTTCGAAGTAAATGCAGTGGACTATTTACTCAAGCCTTTCGATGATAAGCGTTTTTTTGATGCTATCGCGAAGGCAAAGAACCTTATTCATCAAGAAGATCAACAAATGTTGCAGGTGAAATTGGGGCAATTGCTGCAGCATCTTGATCAGGATCGGACACAAAGGTATCTGAAGAAGCTGAGTGTGCGGCAAGGGAGCAAGATTTCCTTTGTAAAAGTGGAGGACATCATCTGGGTCGAGGCGGATAACCAATATGTCAAAGTCCATCTAAAGACTGCCTCGCATTTAATGCGGCAGTCTTTGAGTTACCTAGATCAGCACTTAGATCCCGGTTCCTTTTATCGTACCCATCGCTCTGCAATCGTCAATGTACATCGGATTGAATCACTCGAACCTCATTTTAAAGGAGACTATAACATCCGTTTAGAAAATGGAGTGGTGGTCAAATTGTCCAGGCATCGGACGGAAGGATTGAAAGAGCTCTTGAACTGGTAGCGCTCTGTCCTTATGTATTTTTCTCAAAGCCGAATTGTCTAAAGGTCATGTTGATTCTGGCCTTCTTGTAACTTGGATCCACGGGAAGACAGTGCTCATATCTTTCCTGGCAGTGCTCCCCCATAAGCAGCAAACTCCCCTTGTTCAATATCATTTCATGGATAGCGCCAGTCTTGATTTCTCTCAATTGGAAATTGCGTTCTTCCCCAAGACTTAGGGAAGGAATGACGGTTGTATCACCGTAGGCTGGCGGATCAGAATGAAAAGCTACGCCAGAATTGCCATCAGGGTAGTAAATGCAGACACAGAACTGAAAAGCTCTTTGTGTCATCTTTTCGATTCGTTCCTTTATCAGCTGTAGGGAAGCTGGCCAGATCATGGTTTTCCCGTAGATGGCTTCAGGGAAGGCATCTGTATCGTATAGTGTTTGATCTACCACGGTGATCTTCCCGAAGTCAGATCGAAACGCTTCCCCATTGATGGTATAGTTGATGAAGCTATCTGCAATCTGATGCGCTGAGACAAATTCTTGAAATAGATCATCGGCTTCTTTCGGACTGAGGAAGTCTTGCCAATAATCCAGGGTACAGTTTAGTGGAAGTCTCATGATAAGAGGGCTACAATTCAGGTGTGGAAAGCGCAATGGATTCGCAGATATAGTCCGGTTTAATCCCCATATTCTTGATTAAGGATTTAGCATTTTTAGGTTGAGTGTTCCCAGACAAAACCAATGCTGTGTCAATCCCAAACTTGTTTCCCCCAATGATGTCAGTATACAAAGTGTCTCCAACCATGAGGATTTCATCCTTCCTTATTTGTTTGCGCTGTAATAATTCTTGGTAAGCATAGATGAACATTTGCCCGTCCGGCTTTCCAAAGTGGATGAAGTTCTTGTTTACAATCTTTTCAATCATTTCTGCTAGGCCCCCAATGGCCATCGCCAGTTCTCCTCTAGAAACGGGGTAGGCCACGTCAGTGTTAGCTACTACCACTGGGATGTTCTTTTTTCGCAACAGATTGATGCTCTTATTGACCGCCGTACGCCAATCATACCCTTCATCATCTAGAAACACCAGGGCATTGATATCATCTAATTCCGTCAAATCGAGATCCTCAATGGAGACTATTTGCAAACCTGTTTCTGCGATGTAATGTGCAGAGTTTTCGGTGCCCACGTAGACTGCCCTGCCACCTCGTACTTTGTATCGAAGATACTCTTGTGCCATCATCCCTGACGAAATGATCCGGTCCGTCGTAATCTGAGGTAGTCCCAATCTAGCAAAACCGTCCGCCATTTGCTGGGGGCTTCTTGAGGCGACATTAGTCAGTATTAGATATTCTATGCCAGTCTCATCCAAAAAGTGGAAGGTCTCGTGTACCCCTGAGATTAGCCCGCTGTAATGCTTCACAACGCCAAACGAATCAAAAAAGATTGCTTTGTATCTTTGTGCTACTTCACGGAAAGTCTTAATCTTCATTACGATAGTTTTATAGGTCCAAGGCGCGGATCAGCTTATCTGCATCAAACTCTTTGTCTAAGGAAGGGAAGTATGTTTCGTAGGCTTCCTTTTGTAGTTTGGTAGCATAGATTTCATGAAAGAAATAACGCCCATCTTTAATTACGTAATTGAGAATGAAAAAGCGATAAACTTCTTTCATAAATCGAATCTCATCAACACTCAAAGGATTGACCTTGTGATAAGATTTGAGAAAGAGAATAAAGCGATCTTCCATCATGGGCCCAACATTATAACTGAACACTGTGCGATCGCCAATATCTGACACGATTCGACTCAAAAAGTAGAAATCCAACACTCTCGAGGCCATGCGGAACCAATCATAATCCCAACGAGAGAACAATTTTCCACTTCTGGTTACAGAAAAATTGCCAATATTCCAGTCCACAAAAACAGGGATTCGTTCAAACGACGGGCTGTTCAAACGACTGGTATTTTCAAAGAATAATTCGCATTGTTGCTTTATCACATCCCCAAAAGAACGGTGTTCGTATTGACCAAAATCCGATGAGAGGATCTCTAGTAAATGCTCTAGATCTGAATTCAGCGTTTTGGAAGCTGGGGGGAGTGTGTTTTTCACTTGAGCACAAGCTTTGTGAAATTGGGCAAACTGCCCGCCCAGGGTTTCAATCTGTGCCTCGTCGAGCCGTCGAGGAAGCTTCTTGTTGATCTTCACTGGCTTGTAGAAAACTACCCAGGCATCAATTAGATTGTTCTGGAAGCGATGTACAAACAGCTGATTCCCTTGAATAAGCGATCTAGCTAGGAAGTTTTCGAAGGGATCCGGCAAATTATTGGCCAGTACATTGATAATGGTATGGTCTTCAACAAAGTGTTCGAATCTTCCAAAATAGGAGAGTTTAGCAATGACAAAGGAGCCATTGGTAAACACAACCTTGTAAACGTGGTTCGTTGAAACTTTTGCACTAATGTCGGAAATAGACTTGATGGCTCGACTGGAGTCATAGGCCATCCACGCATACTTCACGATAGTGGTGAAATCAATAAAATGCATAGGTGGTTGTTGCTATTGGTTTTGCAAACTCGCTATCAAATGTTCAAAAACGAGTGGTGTTGATGGCTAGGTTCATTAATTATGCCGTGATCGCAAATGTACAATCTTCTCTTGCAATGACCTATCCTTGACGGGCATGTTTTATGGATCGATACTACTGGATATCCTCAGGCTAAGTAGGGTATTTCAACCTTCCTCCTAGCTATTTCAAGGCAAGGATCATTCCATCTGACCAAAATCATTGGATTTGTTCCTTTTTTCAGCTGAAATTGAGTGATATCTAAACCAAAATTCACCAGAGAATCATGTCACAAACCCACATCGTCTTAGGAGCTAGCGGAGCAGTAGGTAAAGCGGTAATTCAAGCTTTGCAAGCCAAAGAAGTGAATGTGATCGCTGTAGCCAGAAGTAAAAAACGCAATGATATTCCTTGTAGGACAGCAGACCTATTAATCGCAGAACAAGCCTTGATGGCGGTACAAGGGGCTACCCATGTCTATCTGTGTGTAGGCCTCCCTTACAATAAAGAGGTGTGGCGCAGGGATTTTCCCCTTATCATGAAAAACGTAATAGCTGCCTGTAAGGCCACAGAGGCTAAACTGGTTTACCTAGATAATATCTACATGTATGGACCTGCTCCCTTAAGTGTACCATTCGATGAAACTCATCCTCAGCACCCAACTACGCACAAAGGGAAAGCCAGGAAACAAACCACTGACCTCTTATTGAGTGCTATAGAGAAAGGAGAAATAAAGGCCTTGGTTGGCCGAGCTGCGGACTTCTATGGGCCAGGCGCCATCAATAGCCCTTTTTATATCTCCTTCCTGGATCGAATGTTGCAGGGGAAGACGCCTCAATCCATAGCCTTCCCAGGGGTGAAACATACCTACGCCTATGTGCCCGACCTGGGGCGCGCCTTGGTAGAATTAGCCTTGGAGGAAGCTGCTTACGGAGGGGTTTGGCATTTACCGGTAGGGCCCGCAGTGACAATGGAGGAAATGCTTACCTATTTCAATGCGGCATTACAAACTAACTACAAAGTCAGTTTCTTAGCCCCCTGGATGCGAAAGTTGATCGCTCTATTTGTCCCAGTGCTAAAAGAAGCGGGGGAGGTGATGTACCAGTATGAGACAGAATATGTAATGTCTTTTGAGAAGTTTAAACGCCAATTTCCAGATTTTAAGCTTACTCCTTATCAGCGAGGCGTAGAAGAAACCATCGCCTATTTTCGAGATCTACAGGCTCTTTAGATTTTTCAATAAAGCCAATGCAAGATATCCGAAGTTTCTCCATGGTAGGACTAGGTAAAACTTCGGATATATGCCGCGCTGCCTGTTTTACTCGACATACTTAATACTCTACGCGGGGAGCATAAACAAAAGGAGTATAGTTGTAGTTGTATAGCTGACAACAACAGTATATATGGATCTATTGGAACTAGCAAGAGCGGAGTTATTGCGGAGCAATGCGGACAGGAAGCACCCCTTCCGTCTACTATACCTTTCCACCGCTGGAGAATACCCCGAAACGCGTACGGTCGTCAAGCGTAAAGCTACTCCAGACTTTGTCATCACCTTTTTCACGGATAGCCGGAGTCCTAAGGTGAGTCAAATACGAGCCAATCCCAAGGTGTCTGTTCTTTTCTACCATCCAAAAAAGAAACTGCAAATCCGATTATATGGAGAAGCGCACTTGATAGATGAAGGCCATGGCGATTTTAATCGCTACTTACAATCGGTTAAGGAGTCGCCATCCTTGAAAGACTATACCACCATACAGGCTCCAGGGGATCCGCTGTCGGCAGGGCCGGAGGCGAGTGTTTTGTTTGGAGATGATATTCACTTTATTGCGATTGAGATTAAGCCTGAAAAGTTAGATGTGCTGCTATTGGGGCGAGACAGCCATACCAGAAACCTTTACCAACAAACAGATGGACGCTGGCATCAACAGTCACTCGTTCCTTAAGGATTATCCCATAAGTTTTTAGCTTTACTGTAAGCAGATAAAAACTTCAACTGAATGATAACTAATGCCAGTCTACACTACTTCATCCTGCAATACATTATTGACAAGGGGCATGCGCCTTCACTTAGCATACTAGCTGATCGCTTTGGCTCAGCGGAGTTCTCGGTTGAAAAGGCGCTCTACGCACTACAAGATTATCATGGTGTAGTCTTGCATCCAAATACGCCTAAGGTGTGGGTCATCCATCCATTTTCGCTGGCTCCCACCAATTTTCTAGTGAAATCGAGTAGAGGGGAATGGTGGGGGAATTGTGCCTGGTGCTCATTGGGTGTGGCGGCGCTTTTGGACGAAGATGTAAGCATTCGTACTAGCAGTGGCGCACACGGTGAGCCGCTGGAGATTAAGATTGTGAATGGTGAAGTTCAGCCACAGGATCTATTGATTCATTTTCCCATTCCGATGATGAAAGCTTGGGATAATGTCATCTATACCTGCACGACGATGTTGGCTTTTCGGACCGAAGAGGAAATAGATAAATGGAGTGCAAGACATGATATCCCGAAAGGCGATGTAAGGCCATTGCCTCAAATATGGAGATTTGCTAAGAAATGGTATGGCCAACATTTGAACCCCAATTGGGTAAAATGGACCTTACAGGAGGCTAAAGAGATCTTTGAAGAATTTGAGTTGACTCACCCAGTTTGGCAATTGGAAGTTTCTAATGATCGATTCTAGCTTGATGTTATGAAGGAATACGTAGAATTACGAGTTGCAGATATTAGGGTACGAAATCGGATCAATAGTCTGATGGGAAAACAGATCCATTTCTCGGATACAGGGAAAATGAAGTATGGCTGGTATGGCAGAGTAGAGCAATGGATTGATGAAAATATCCTCCTACTCAGAACCCAGCTCTATTATGATGGGATAAAACAGTCCCAACTTGGGCCGGGCTTACAATTAGATCTTTACGAAGACTACAAGTTGTCAAATAGAATAGGGGCCGCGAGTGTGAGAAGTAGAAGGTATGAACCCGCAACTAAAGATTCCTGGAAACGCGAAGGAGAGCTATCAAAAGAAATTAGCACCTCAGTAGCAATTGAGATGGAGTTTTCAGCAGCAGAAAAATCCTGGCTAGAATTGGGCATCACGCCCTTGCAAATGGAGGACAAGTGGTTTTGTTACGCAGAAGAAAATCGACTTTACTATTATCGCTCCTGGACGGGAATACCCTGGTTCCGAGTTCAGTTTTCTCCCGTTTCTGCTGACCGATGGAGGATTAGCGAAGCATTGGTGAAGGCGGATTGGGATTTGACTGCAGAGCAGAAAAAGAATGCTTTGGTCGCCCAGGTAGAATCCCACCTCCGTTGGATCAAACGGATTGTTAAGGATTGAATTACCCAGACATACAATGGAAAAACCCAAAATCACCGACATCAATAGCAGTGCGGCATTTCAATCCTGGTACTGGCTAAAGGTAGAAATGGTTGAGAAATGTAAACAATTGGGATTGCCTTATTCGGGCGGGAAATTTGAACTTCGAGACCGGATTATTTATGCTTTAGAAAATGAAGGAGCTGTTTTGCCCGTAGTGGAAAAGCCAAGGCCAAGTTCCAGGTTCAATTGGTCGAAGGCCGCTTTAAGCCTGGATACAGAAATCACTGACAATGTCAAGTTTGGACCGAATTTCCGTCGGTTCATGACTACCCAGATTGGGCCTCAGTTTTCCTGTCACAGCGATTTCATGGATTGGGTCAAGGAGCATCCAGGAAAGACCCTAAGAGATGCGGTAATTAAGTGGGAGGAATTAGAGCGGAGAAAAGAAGATCCGTCTTTCCAACGCGAGATTGCTGAACATAATATGTTGGCGCAGTATGTACGAGATTTTTTGGCCGATAATCCGAATAGCCGATTCAAAGAGGCCCTCATTTGCTGGAAAACCAAGAAACAGTTGCCCGCCGAAAAGGGTTTTATTAGATATAACAGGAAAGACTTAGCCTTTCTACAATAAAGCATAACTAGCAATGACGGTTCGGAACAGTATTCCTCTTTACGAATTGTATGGAGAGCAAAGGGATCCAAGAGAAACCTTGCCCTTCAATATTCAAAGAATTGAAAGCTTCTTGGAAAAAACGGGTACTTATCATCATGCTCATCGTCATCCAGGGCTTTATCAATGGGTGTGGGTGACAAAGGGAAAGGGAAGACATCGAATTGATCTTCAGGAATTCGAAATGAAGCCCGGGTTGATATTCGCCCTCCACCCAGGAATTGTACATGATTGTATCAGTGATGATGATATGGAGGGATTTATTCTGCATTTTTCTCCGGATATTCTTGATGCAGCGCATAAGATTATGGGAGCTAATCAGCAAAAAGGAGCGCCCTGCTATTTGGTGTTGGAAGTTCCAAAACAAGCTGAAGCATCATTGCACGCTTTGTTTGAGCAAATACTGGAAGAGGCGGAGGCCAAGCGATCGGGATACGAACTGGTCGTCAAAGCCCTAATAAATATCTTGCTGGTGTATGCGAAAAGATGGCCTACGCTGAGCCATGCTCCATCATCTGCTGCCAACAGCCTCCAGGCAGATTTTGATCAATTACTAGAGCGTTTATTCCGTCAGGAAAGATCGGTGCAACCCTATGCGGATGCACTCCAGGTCAGTGTCCCCGTCCTCAATCAAACCATTAAGGCTTTTACTGGAATCACGGCTAGTGAACATATCCAAAGACGGCTGCTCCTAGAAGCAAAACGACAACTCACCTACACGCGCCGCAGCATCTCAGAGGTAGCTTATGAGCTAGGTTTCGAAGACCCGAATTATTTCTGGAAGTTTTTCAAGCGGCATACTGATTTGACACCCGGTCAATTTCGTCGGCTAGAAAATGACAGAAAATAACTAGAAAATTACAGTTCCAGTAAAGTGATTCACACCTAGTTTTGCCCAAAAAAGGATATGACAAAGAAGTATTTAGCACAGATCAATATCGCTCAAATGAAGGCGCCCTTAGAGGATCCGATCATGAAAGAGTTTGTCGATTTCATAGATCCCATAAATGCACTAGCAGAAGAAAGTCCAGGCTTTATTTGGCGTTTGAAGGATAAAGAAGGCGGCTCTTCGATGAATATTGAGGTGCCCTTGGAGAATGACATGATTATTGTGAATATGTCCGTTTGGGAAGATTTAGAAAGTCTTAAATCCTATGTCTACCAGACGGTTCACTCTTATTTCGTAAAGAGCAGTAAAAGGTGGTTTGATAAAATGGAGAAACCGCATATGGTTTTATGGTGGGTAGATGCCGGCCACGAACCCACAGTAGAGGAGGCCATGGAACGCTTAGCAATGATAGAGAAGAATGGAGTAGGACCGGAGGCTTTTCTTTTTGGGAAGGCTTATGGACCGGATGGAGAAAAACTATAGAGTAAGAAACGAAGGTATATAAAACAGGCAAGCCCGCGCAAACAAAAATCCTGAAGGAATTTATACTCCTTCAGGACTTTCAAAATCAGTTCTACTTTAGAAAGGTATGCCTAAAAGCCAAACATGCCATTATTATTGGCTAAGCCTTCGGTTGGTATTTCTTGAATCACATCCCAGTGCGCAACGGCTTTACCATCCTTGAATCTAAATAGGTCGTAAAAGACTTGCTGCTTGCCGCTCCATTCTCCTTCACTTACCGTTAGTACAAAATTTCCTTCACCTAAAACTTTATGGATCTTAGTGTACTTAAACATGTTGTTTTGAGCGGTCAAGTATTCTACCGCTTCGATAATGCCCTGCAATCCATCTTTGACCCCAGGGTTATGTTGCTCATATTGCTCGGCGCTAATGTAATCGGCGATCTTACCTGGGTTTTTACCCATTAGGATGTCCTCTACTAATGCCTTGGCGGTAGCTTTGTATTCCTCGGTTTTATCCAAGTCTTCGGCGACTGTTGGCCCATCCGTTTGGGTTCTGCCACTGGCAGTTTCCGTTACCAATTCGGTCATAGCATCCCAATGCTCAGCTACTTTCCCATTGTCATCTAGACGGATGATGTCGAATGACACCATTTCATCTGCACCAAAAGGCTTAGCGTTTTTCCAAATATTATGCATGAACACATAATTGCCATCTTGAAACATGCGAATGTTTTCCGCAAGGGTTCCATTTTCTTTTAACATCGGTAGCATTTCAATAAAAGGCTCTAGTCCCGTTGGGATAAATGGATTGTGCTGAATGTAGTCGGTATTCGCTAGTTGACGCATGGTTGCAACATCTTGTTGCAATACGGAGCCCAAGAAGGTACCAACAGTTTCTTTTTGATTCATGCTTGAAATTTTAGGATGAGAAGTTTCGGAAAGTGTATTATCACTAGCCTTTTTGGTGGAATCGCAGGCTGTGATTAGGCCTATTAATAGAATAATTGCAAAAAGTTGTCTCATACTTTTAGGTTTATTACTTTTGATTTGCAAGTAAAAATAAACTTATTAGTTGCTTGATGCAAGTAATAAGTTAAATTAATGGCATTTTAAAAGTAAAAATTATCATTTTCTCTCTATGAAGCATAAATTTCGCTGCGATTGCCCCTTTACTTCAGCCCTAGATGTTTTGGGAGATAGGTGGATGCTAGTCATTGTCAAGCTGATGCTATTGGATTTCAAGGAAACTTTCAAAGACTTTATGGAAAGTGATGAAGCTATCGCTTCCAATATCCTTTCAGCGAAGCTCAAGTTGCTTGAGGAGTTTAAAATCATTACAAAGTCTAAACGTCCGGACAACAAGAAGACAAATTACTATCACCTGACGGAGAAGGGCTTAGCATTAACCCCGCTACTGATGGAGCTAGCTGCTTGGAGTGATGGGCATTTGAGAGATTTCCATCCGACCATTGAAGATGGAGAAAATATGAAGCGCTTACGGAAGGATAAAGCTGCCTTAGCCGAACTCTTGGAGAAGAGATATAGAGACAAACTGGCTACTGTTATGCACCTGCGGTAATTTTTGACGAAGTATAGGAGCAAATTTGCCCCAAATAGCCCTTATTGTAGTTTTAAACACGTCTAAAAGACGGACTGTAACTTAGTCTTATATGGAAGATGCAATACTGGCAGAGTTATTCAAGGAGGCCGATTTTTCAGTGGAAGAACTCAGAACTATTGGGAGTCTACTAAAAAGAGTGAACCTGAAGAAGGGAGATGTGCTATTAAGTGAAGGAGATACGGTTTTGTATACCCACTTCGTCTATAGCGGTTGCTTAAGGACCTATTTCCTGGATGATGCAGGCAAGGAACATACTTTACAATTTGCCATTAGAGATTGGTGGATAAGTGACTATACAGCCTTCTTTACTGGAGATAAGGCTTTAACGAATATTGAGTGTATTCAGCATGCTACCATTTATAAGTTGTCACGGAAGCATATGGAACAACTATATCTTGATATTCCTGCCTTCGAAACCTTCTTTAGAAAGAAACTTGAACGCAGATTTATGGCGCTGCAAAAACGAATTTTAGGCAATTTGGCACAACCCGCCAAGGACAGATACCTTTCCTTTGTTGAGAATTATCCAGACATCCAACAAAGCGTGAAAAACTATCACATCGCCTCTTTTCTAGGCATCACGACGGAAAGCCTAAGTAGAATCCGAAAAGAATTGGCTCGCTAACCGTTTCTTACCATACATCAATTTTTTCGAGTAGGATTGCCCATAGCTTTGTAGCATTAAATAATATAAAGATGCTTTGCTATGAAAAAGATATTATTTGTGCTGACTAGCCATGATCAACTGGGGGACACCGGAAATAAGACTGGCTTTTGGCTAGAGGAATTTGCAGCACCTTACTATTTCTTAAAGGATAAAGGAGTAGCGATCACACTAGCTTCTCCTAAGGGCGGCCAACCTCCTATTGATCCCAAAAGTGAGTTGCCAGACTTCCAAACGCCCACTACGCAGCGATTTCAAGATGACCCGGAAACGCAAGCGATATTAGCTAAAACGATTCCTTTGGCATCGCTTAGTCATCAGGAATACGATGCCGTCTTCTATCCAGGAGGATATGGGCCATTGTGGGATCTTGCCAATAACGAAGACTCCATTACCTTGATCGAATCCTTCTACAACAGCGACAAGCCAGTTGCTTCTGTCTGCCACGGACCAGCCATCTTCCAACAGACCAAAGATGCTGACGGTAAACCTTTAGTGGAAGGGAAAAAGGTGACGGCCTATTCCAACTCAGAAGAAGAGGCGGTAGATTTTACCGAGATCGTCCCTTTTTCCGTTGAAGACATGTTGAAAGAAAATGGAGGAATCTATTCGAAAGGCCCAGACTGGAATCCTTATGCTTTAGAAGATGGCTTAGTGATTACCGGTCAAAATCCAGCCTCCTCGGAATTGGTGGCTGAATTGTTACTAAAGAAGTTGGGGGCCTAAATGACCAAGACAAACTATCAAGATGAAAGCGGACTGGGTGAAAACTCAGGCCGTTTTTCTATTTTTAGGTAGCCCAACTGAATAAAAATAGACCTAGAAAATGGAAATCTCAGACATTCAATCCTTTGTAAAGTACTATTCCAGAATTAAGAAAAGAACGAGTAGGCTCTTTGATTATATCCCAAAGGATAAGATGGAATGGACCTATCAAGAAGGGAAATTCACGATTGGAGACCTGATCAGACACCTGGCAAATATTGAAAGATTTATGTATGCCGAGACGGTCCAATTCAAAGAGAGCAGCTACCAGGGGTGTGGGATAGAGTTGGCGGAGGGATATGAAGCCGTCCTGGATTATTATCAGAAGATGCATGAGGAGAGCCTAGCGATCTTTCTCAATTTGAGCCAGGAAGATCTACACAAAAAATGTAAGACGCCCGCAGGCACAGAGATTACCATTTGGAAATGGCTGCGGGCCATGGTAGAGCACGAAGTGCATCATCGAGGTCAATTGTATACGTATTTAGGCCTGCTTGGCGTGAAGACTCCGCCGATTTTTGGTTTAACTTCTGAAGAGGTGGTTGATAAAAGTGTTTAGCATCAAAAGCCCCTTGCCAAACTTTTGACAAGGGGCTTTTGATTCAGTCAATTATCGTTGTACGATGAGCCGCTTGGTACCTACCATCTTTTCGTCCTGAATGATGCTAAGCAAATAAAGGCCAGGTGTCAGATCATTAATGTCCAATCTTTGTTGAATATCGGCTGCGGTATGCAGCTGTAGTTGACGGACTACCTTGCCAAATTGGTCGCGTACGATCATCAATGCAGGCTTATCCTGAAACCCATCTAAGGCAATCTGGGTTTGTTCATTCGCAGGGTTGGGGAAGAGGGTAATGTTGCCGAGTTGATCCAAATCGGTGTAGGATTGCTGCTGATCTGGTAAAGGAGTATCATCTGCAATCAAACTGCTAGCAATATTTCCACTGCTGGAAACACGGACATGATCAAACACCGCTTCAACTGCAGTATTGCTATTTAGGCTATAAGCCATCAAACTCAGATACAAGCAGTCTTCTAAATTTGGTAATGTTACTACTTTAAGCAGCCTCCAATAACTACCATTAGTGCTGGTATAACTCTTGATTTTTTCACCTGTTCTCACCAAACGGAACCATTGTACCCGGCTGCGTGATACTTGAGATTGAGAAACGATTCCCCCATAGCTAGCTCTCCATTCTCTTCGAACTCTACGGGTCGAGTAATTCTTGAGGGCACCTGCTCTTCTGGCTAAGGGGTCAAGGCTTTCTCTTGCCATTAGTCCGGCATAACCACCAAAGTTAATATCCGCCAAGCGAGCTTCGATCTGCCCATCACCACAAAGGACGTAATAGGCTTGCACAGCTTTGTCAGCATCAGTACAATCGTGCCAACAGCCATCAGCGGATAGCGAGAAGCTTTCGTTTCCGGAATCATAATCCACCTGGGTGTCATTTCCGCAATTCAGACTCCCATCCTGCGTACCCTTCGACCAACCACAGGGTAACCCTACAACATCTATATAGGCGGTACATTCATCCTCATTGCCCAATGCATCTTGGATAGTTACAGTGAGGGGAACGGTAGTCCCTACATCTTCACAATCAATCATCAGAGAAGGTTCAGTTCCTACATATATCAGACTCCCACAATTGTCGGTGCTAGCGGATTCGTTCCAAACTTGAGAAGCAGTCAGGTTGATCGCAGTCTCACCATTGAACCCAACCGTTACATCTTGGCAAACTGCAATTGGATCCTCTCCGTCAGACACTTCAAGGTATTGCGAGCAAGTGCTTTTATTTCCGTAAATGTCCTTGGCCCTCCATTGTACTTGATAGCGACCTACTGGAAAAAATCCACTGGGATCCAAGACTCGACTTGTCCAGCTTCCGATCGGAGTATCGTTGTCATCCACTTCCCGATAGCGGGCTTTGACTTCATCGATACTACAGTTGTCGCTGGCTACGGGTGGAGTGAAGCTTACACTCGCTTCACAAAGACCCGGATCAGTATTTGTAGGGATTCCGGCAGGGCAGTTGATTCTGGGGTCCTCCATGTCCGTCACATTAACGGTAAAGCTACAATTAGGGGCAGCATTATTTGAAGCATCAGCGCCAGAGTAGGTCACGGTGGTACTACCTACTGGAAAGAAGTCACCAGAATTATGCGTTGAGTTTCCAATAGCTCCTATGCAATTGTCATTCAAGATAGGTGGTGTCCAGCTTACAAGTGCGCCACAATCATCTTGGTCATTGAAAACATTGATGTTTCCTGGACAATTACTATAACTGGGAGGTAGGGCATCTCGAACGGTAACCGTAAAGTCGCAGCTTGCTTGCCCACCATTCCCATCAGAAACAGTTAGGGTTTCTAGATGATCGCCCACTTCGGAACAATCAAATTCCTCCTTACTGACACTTAAGCCTATGGAACCGCAGGATGAACTAGATCCGCCATCCGCATTTGCAGCCGTTAAAGTAGCTTTACCGTTTTCACCTAAGTCAATGGTGACGGGCTGGCAGACTGCCGTTGGGGGGCTACCTGCTAAATTCAAGTCTACAAAGCAGGAGGGACTTCGGGAGCCATGTTGTGACACATATACTTCTACCATACTTTCGGATCCTAAGCTGGTACCTGCAGGGATATTCTGTACTACGGTGATTGCTCCAGAAGAAGGGCAATTATCAGATACCTGTACCAAGCTAGCCATATTTGGCATCAACCATTCGCAATCATTGTTCAAGTCAATATCTATGGACGGAGGGCAAGAAATGGTAGGCGTTTTGACATCATTTACCTGGATGTTGTAGGTACAGATCTTGCTATTACCGGCCTTGTCCGTTACGGTCAGGGTCAGCTCTAAGGGTCCAAAATCGAGAGGACTTCCCGGAGCTGGACTTTGTGTTACTGCAAGTTCATCTGTTGGCGTACAATTGTCTGAAACAACGAGAAGAAAGTTACCAGAGGGCGTAAAATTAGGCATAGGGAAGGGGCAGGGCAGACTACTGTTAATACTAAAGTTAGCAGTACATCCCAGTGCTGTGGGGGGCGTAATATCATTGGTACAATCCTGTGCCTGCAAAACAGACAGGCTACCGATCAAGGATAGAAGGAAGATGAGCGTAAATATCTTTTGCATAGTATTGTTGTTTATGGTTTGAGTTGTAAGCCATGCTACTAGACATCAGAGGTAGGAGACCAGAACGCTTCGCTGCGAGAAGTCCTAATCCTAGGCTTCATGGTTAACATAGCAGTCTGTCTTCTGACATCTGGATGTCCAGTAGCAAGGTTGTAAGCTTCATGCAAGTCTCTAGGCTAAAGGTAGGAGGAACGCTTTCGAAAAAATATGGGTTTAAGTGAACGGCATAGCCTGGTAAGTGAACAACAGTATATTTAAGTGGATACTAAAGACTTTTCTAAATAGGTAGCTGTCATAGAAGAACCATAAAAGAGCTGGACAAATGACCCTTCGATATATAATCTATAGTCTCGGTTTATCTTGGACTTGTCTTTGCTGTCGAAATGAGATCGCGGAAAAAACGCCTAATGTATTGGGGCCAGATACGATAACTGTGGAAGCAAAATCAGACTCGCTGGCTCGTCCTCCTGTCTTTCCTAAGCAATTCATCGCAACGGCCTTTGATTACCCCGTAGGTAAACCCGATGCCAAAGGTTACTACAACGCACAAGGTTTTGGTCTTAATTATCATTTAGGGGATGATTGGAATGCCGTGACAGGAGGCAATTCAGATCTCGGCGATCCCATCTATAGCATTGCGAATGGACAAGTGAATTTTGCCGAAGATATTGGGTTAGGTTGGGGAAAAGTGGTTCGAGTACTGCATCAAATCCCAAACGGAGAGCAGTACGAGTCTTTATATGCCCATTGTGATTCCATGTTAGTGCAGGCGGGTGACTGGGTGATGCGTGGCCAGCAAATTGCTACGATTGGTAATGCTGATGGGCAATATTATGCCCATTTACATCTGGAGATTCGGGATAGTATTGGGATGACTATTGGAGGCGGATATGCGGAAGATACTACGGGATACCTGGATCCTACCCATTTCTTAAATACACATAGGGCATTAACTAAGTGAGCAAACACTAACTTACTTCTGTCCCCGAATGAAAAAACGAATTTGCCAATCTTTTAGTTGATTGATACAATAGGTGTTGGGGGACTGAGCGGGGTGATTGATGAAATCTAGCATCATGGCTTGCCCACAATCTTGGTTAAACACCCCATGGCCCACTTTCGGTAATTGTACAAAATAGGCTTGGGTAAAATTCGATAGCAGAAACTCGGTATAAGCTGGTGGAGTCGTAGGATCATAGCTACCCACTAAAAAAAGACTAGGTATATCAGAGGAAATCGGTCTAGCTTCATCGGGGTATTTTTGAAATCGCTTATCCTGCATGAAGTAGGGGAGATAGCCATCCAAGACTTCATAAGCCGCCAAAGTCGCGGGTCTCCTTGATTGAATAAGTCGGTCATCTTGAAACACCTTGTAGTCGTTCATGTAGTTGAGAAAGCCAGGGGCATTGAAGGCCTCAATTACGGTGCTGTGCATGTCATGCCGATTGATCAGGCGGCGGAGCATGGCTGATTTACGGCCGATAAGTGCTTCCAGAAAAAAGGGAAGAAATCCGAAGTTGTTTTCCTCATAGAGTTGATTATAAACGAGTGCATTGACCTCTTGCTTATTCAAGTATGCTTTTGGTAAACCGCGGAGCTTTAGCGCAAGCGGCTGCTCATCTAGGCTTTGCAAGAAAGTCAGAAACCGTTCTTTCAAATTCGGGTATGCTTTTTGACAAACGGGATCATCCAAACAGTGTTTGAAAATCCGGTCTAGGCTTTGTTGGTAGTTGTGAAATCCATCCAAAATGATGGGGTGACCAATAGGAACGGTAGAATCGAAAATGGCCGACCGAATGCTAACGGTGGCATTCCGCATGAAACTCTGGATCGTACGCGTTCCCCCGGAAGTACCAAAGAGATTATAGCTATCATAGGGCAAGCGCTCTGCCAAGAAATTGGCATCTCTACTGCGACTATCGGTTCCGTATTGGGTG
>CAJXPD010000024.1 GCA_913057785.1 uncultured Lewinella sp.
TTTACACTTCCGAAGTCTTAGAGACTTCGGAAGTGTAAAAGAGCGGTTAGGTTAATGGCGGCGAGGTGGAGGTCGATGTTCTCTAGGCGGTCTGCCGCCTGGTCCGCCGCCACGCATTTTCTGGAAATCCTTGGAAGGTGTTCCGCTGAAGCAAAGTGGGACGGAGGGAAAATTATCCGTAATCAAGTAGTAATACTCACTTTCGCTCTCAGGTGTTTTCCCCCATCGACCGTTGCATTCATCCAAATCTGACACCCCTTCTACATATTCGTAATCATTGAAATAACGTCCATTATAAGGGCCATTAGGAGCTGTTTTACCATTTCCAGGACGCTCTCCATCCTTGAGTTGAAATCCGCTTTGATAGGCCACCACTTGCCCTGATTCATCATAGCCGTATTTATAGTAGACCGGAAAGCCATCTGCCGCATAGCCCACCTTAAGCATTTTAGTACCATCCGCATCTAAATCATCGAGGTAAGCAGAAGGGGTGCCATGATAATGGTATTTACCGGAGGGCTGTACGTGCGCATTGTTGCAGTCCAAGCCCAAGTCCACGGTACTCGTCAAAGTGGTAATATTCCATTCGCGGTTCATCGCCCCAGTAGGTCCAACAAAGTATTCTGCTGTAAAGGGATCGATAGAAACACCACTAAACAATACTCCGGTATCGTAACCTTTCCCAGGGGTCTTTCGCTTAGCCATAGTTGGTTCTAAAGGGACAGAAAAAGTCTGCTTAACTTCCCTAATGGTGTTGGGATTTCCTCTGGATGGGAAAGTACCCACATCATGAGAGGCTACCCCATTGATCTCGACTTTCCTAGTCTTCTTTCTTTTATTTATCACCTCCGTGTATACACTTGATGTCCCAAGTTTGGTTTCGATATCTACAGCGCAAGTGCTGGGATCCAAATTGATCAGGTAGGTATCATCGGCCGTGTTTTCGGGGATTTCCGTATTAATCTTGGCTGCTTTGTGTAGCGCCATTCCTCGCTTCACTCCTAGTATACTAAGGGCCGCCAAAGATGGAATGATGGCTCCATATAAAATAAATTTCATGGTTTGGTTTTTTGTCTGCATTAACGATCTAAAAGAATAGTTCTATCTCTTATTAAAACTGGGATCGGGAGTTCCGGAGAAGCACAAGGGGACGGAGGGGAAATTATCCGTAATCAAGTAGTAATATTCACCATCAGGGGCCTCCGGTGTCTTACCAAATCTACCGTTGCACTCATCTAACTCAGACACCCCCGCTACGTATTCATAATCCTGAAAGTATGTACCATCATAACAACCATCAGGCGCTGTACTTCCATTGCCAGGTCGGTTTCCTTCCTTCAGTTGATAGCCGCTTTCGAAGGCCGTAATGCTACTACCATCGCTGGTGTAGGCATATTTGTAGTACACTGGAAAGCCATCTCCTGCATAGCCGACCTTCGTCATTTCAGCAGCACTTGCTCCTAATTCAGCTACGTACGCACTTGGGGTCCCGTGATAATGATATTTACCGGTAGGTTGCACATGGGCATTATTGCAATCTAGGCCTAAATTCACTGCCGTTGTTAGGGTCGTAATATTCCAATCTCGATTGACTCCTCCTGCGGAGGTACGGAAAAATTCAGCGGTATAGGGATCCACGGCAACGCCACTAAAAAGGACTGCCACGTCATATCCCTGCCCGTTGGTAACGGCATTGGCAATAGAGGGCTCGGTGGTCGTGCTAAAGCTTTGTACGGCCTCGCCAATTGTATTGGGATTACCCATTCTTGGGAAGGACCCTACACGGTGATTCGCTATGCCGTTAATAGTGATGGATCGTGTGGTCCCATTGATTGATTCCGTGTACTGGCTATTAAGGCCCAGTACCGCTTCGATATCAACATCACATTCATTCGGGTCCAGGTTGATGGTAAAAGTGCTTGTAACGTTCGTACAATCCTCAGTAGGCATTACCTCTCCCCCCCCTTCATCATCATCCTTTTGACAGGCAGAAAAGAGCGTCACACTGAGTAGTAGGGCAAACAGAAAAAATGGCGATTGGATTCTAATTCGGAACATTTTCAATTTTTTATTGGCCGTTTTGGCACTCTAGGTAGAGAAAGGCGAGTTCCAAAATGTGCTTTTCTAAATGAATTTGTTCCTTAGATGTCTCTTGGGACTAAAAACTTGCGGTAAGAATCAAAAAAATTATAGGGGAAGAAAAAATTATGCGCTACAAGCTGAACAGGGCTACCCAATGGAAGCCCTAGATTAAGGGCTTCTGTACGACGGCAATTAAATGAGTGCCAGATTCTAGCATACCTGCAGATTGACAAGCTCGGATTTCCATTTCCAAAAAGTAGTTCCATGCGGCCTCATTCTTTTGCAGCTCCTCCAACTCCGCCGCTCTGGCTGCCGATAGACAATTGGAGGCGGATAGAACCTTGACCTCGAAGCCGACTTGCTGAAGATCCTCCCGCAATTCCTGCACGCGAAACATATGACAATGGTGATCAGAAGGAGTATAGGAAGAAGGATGTAAATTTCCCGTTTTCAAAACCTTTTCATTGTCTTCTGGCGTTGTAACCATCATGATCTTGAACAGATATTCATGCACGGTTCCCCAGAGATTCATTACACTAAAGAGTAAAATACCCCCTGGTTTTAGCACCCGCTTCATCTCATTGAGCGCTGTAATCTTTTCATCAAAAACATAGCTAAGCGGCCCTCCATAACATACAATCTTGTCAAAGGTATGATCTGCCCAATCCGAGAGATCACAAATATCTGCTATCTTCCATTCTTTTACCTTGTGATAATACTTGTCGCGTTGGGCACGCTGTTGGTTAAGCTCCAATTGAACTGGCGATAAGTCGGTGACAATAACATCCTCGCTGTATTCCACTAGTGTCTGTGTGAACATGCCTGTACCTGCCCCCAGTTCCAAGATCCTATCCCCTACTTCCAGATGATTTCGCAAATGATGGCGATGAACCGCTAACTTGACTTTTTCAATGCTCGATTTTTCCCAACGTTGGGTTTCTTGTTCAGCGTAAGCGTTGTAAAAATCCTGGATGTGCTTTTGATCGTATAACTTCAAAACAGCTTGATTATCGGGTTTAACTAAGCAGAATATGTTTGTAAGGCCATAATCTACAGATTAGTTCCCAAAGACAAGACCGTTCGATGGAGAGCGGAGGGAATTCGACTAGTGTTAGGCAGAAAATCTATTTGAATGGTTCGATCATTATTCCTGGCTAAATGTGGTCAGCGGACGAATAGCTTGAATCTTCTGTCCCAACAATAACAGTTTATGGCCAATAAGCAAGACAAGAATGATGAATCCAACCCGCATAGCTATAGGCGAAAGATCGATTGGCACTCCCTTAATCTCACCCTGCTCGATGAGTCTCCGAATCAATGCCAGAACACAGCCTGCCAAAGCTAAGAAAGAGAGTAAGGCTAAAAGGAATATCCATCGAAAGTCTCTCCCCTTCTCTGGCTGCTGTTCGACTGCAACCATCAATTTCATCATGAAATCTTCGCTGGGTTCCAATTCGCTTTCTTGTACCAGTCTTTTGATGTTGTCTTCTTTCATATTAAATGTTTTAGTTCGTCTCCCATTTCGCGCCGCAAATGAGCCAACATACTTTTTCTTGCCCGGTGCAGCCCTACCTTAATTTTCGAAGCACTAAATCCTGTTGTTTCCTGAATTTCCTTTACACTTAGCTCCGCCAAATAGTACAATCGCAGTAAGAGCGCCTCCTCTTCCTTCATCTTTTTGAAAACGGCCTGAATCAGTTTTTTTCGTTCATATTGTTGAAGCTTAGTAAAGATCGATTCCTCTTCGATCGGCATGAATTGCGCTGACGGTTCTTCTTGTCTGGATCGGTGCCGCTGCTCTTTTTCGATGGCCGTGTAGGCAGCATTAACCACAATGCGGTAGAGCCAAGTGGAGAACCTAGCCCCTTCTCGAAAGGAGGCAAGGTGTTTAAATACTTTTACAAAAGCATCTTGTAACACATCCTCCGCCCGCTGCTCATCTTTTACAATAGAACAGGCTAGTGAAAAGGATACATTCTTGTAACGCTCCACTAATTCTCGGAAGGCCCGCTTATCCCCATCCCGAATTCGCTGCAGTAAATCCTGATCTGAAGGCTTAGGCATTCCCTTCAAACTTGCGCCGAATGAAGTAAGCCACTAGCAATCCTGTGCCTCCGAAAATCAGCGGAAAGACATAACTCATTAGCTCCGCCAGCTCCGTCCATTGTCCATCGCCAAGGTAGAAGAAAGCGGAGAAGCCTAGGCCAAAGCCAAGACCGACCATCAAGCAGCCCAACTCTAAGAATCGAATCTTGCGTTTGGCAAAGCGCTCATACTCTCCGCGATCGAGCAAAGCCTTCTTAAGTAGAAAATTGTATTTAGTAATGAAGTAGGTCACAAAGATCAAAGTGCTTGAAAAAGCGATCCCGAATACAATATTTTCAAGATGTGCCATAATTATTTCTGGATAAAATAAATGGCCCCTTTTTGGAAATGTGAATCAAATCGGGGCCATTGGGTTTTACATTTTATAGTCGAGGATTGGACCGAGCTGGTTCAAGAAGTCTTCCGCCTTATCACTATTGACAAAGAACACGATGCCAAAGCCATTGTCAGGATTGAAGCTGCAAAAAGCCTGAAAATCATGATTGTTTCCGGTATGCAGATAGCGCATGCCATTTTCGGTGGGTCGGCGAGCAAAGCCGAGTCCCCAGCCCGTCTGGCCAATTTCCCGAAGCTCATGGCCTTCAGGAAGCGAATTTTGCTCGGCCTTCATTAGTTGAAAGGAATTTTCAGATAGCCCTTGCTCTTGCAACATGGCCACTAGAAATTTAGCGTAATCCTGGGCATTGGAATGCAAGCTGTAACCCGCTCCAAAAGTTTTTCCGTTCCATCCGCCCGTGGTGTTATCTGTCGGTTTACCCGCCTTATGGCCAAAAGCCTTGTTCGCCGCGATGGCCTCATTCCAAGCAAAGGAAGTCTGCGCTAAGCCCAATGGTTTAGCTACTTCCTCGAGAAAGATTTCATTCAGCTTTTCCTTCCATCCCACCTCATTCAGTTGGCCGATCACGGCTGCGAGGTATTGATAGGCTTCACCGGAATAAGAAAAACCACTCCCAGGCGTATATTTCAATTCGACTAGTTCGCCATTTGCCCAATTAGGGAAACCGGTACTATGGCTAAGTACCATACGCGCTGTAATGGCCTGCACACGCTGGTCATTGTCTTTTACATATGGGTAAGGGAGGTAAGTGTGCAAGGGTTCGTCAAGGTCGATGATGCCTTTTTCCGCCATTTTCATTACGAAGTAGGCAAAAATAGGTTTGGACAAGGAGGCTGCTTCAAAAACAGTCTGATGGCCCACCTTTTGCTCTGTATCTATATTGGTCACACCAAAAGCGCCTTGATAGACAATTTCTTCCTTATTGATAATGGCAATGGAGAGCCCGGGAATTTCTGCAACATTCATCGCTGCCTCGATCTGCTGATCAAAGGTTTTAGTGTCCACCTTCTTGCCGCTTGGCGTCTGGAAATATGAAACAGATTGTTGTCCTGAAAGTACTAGGCTCGCGCATAGCGCATAGCAGATTCCTACCCATCGAATGGAGAATTTCATTTCGTTGATTTTAGAATTAAATAATAGTTTCGAAATGTGAATTCACGGCCATTAGACCAGGGCAGTCGAGAATCGGTTACAAAATTTTTAAATTCCTGAAATAGGCGACAGTTCCAATTCAATTCTAATAGGTGAATCAACCGCATTTTCAGCATATTCGTTTACCCAAAAGAAGTACTTCCATTTCTATGTTAGAATTTTTTCAACCTACTCTAAATCAGCGGATAAGTTCAGAACAACATTTGATGATCTGGATACGATCGGGGCATGGCATGATCGAAGTAGATTTCCAGACTTATAGCGATTTCCAAAACAGGTTGATATTCTTAGAGCCACATCAATACATCAAGTTTGCTTTTGGTGAATTCGAGGTGGGTAAGCTTGAATTTCCATCTCACTTTGTAGCCAACTCTCCTGATTTCCGGGTCCTGTTCAAACATCTGATTTCATTGGGATACATTGAGTTCAGTGAAAGGCCGCAGCAATTGCTGACTTGGTTATTAAATAACAAGCCACAACAAATTCTTGATAGCTCTGCTCAACAATGGTTTTGGCAAAACCCATTTGAGGTAGCGCCCTCGGATTACCATATCATTTTTGACATCAAGGAAGTTATTGACCAACACTTCCAAGAAAATTTAAGCGTGGAGCAGTTATTGGCACATGTTCCTCACCGAGATAGCACCATTACGCGGCTGTTTAAGCATCACTTGGGCGTTAGTGTAAAGCAGTTGAGACAAAAGAAGTTGATTCTGGAAAGTAAAAAGGAAATGGCCTTCACAGACAAACCCGTACAAGAGGTCGCCTTTGAGATGGGGTTTAAAGATCCAGCCTACTTCAACCGATTCTTTAAACATCATACCCAGTCCACTCCCTTGGCTTTCCGAGATCAAGTGGGCGAAGCAGGCGATAGTTTTTTTCAAGACCTACAGTACCTCATTAAAACTCACCACAAAGCTCAACATACGAGCTCTTTCTATGCTGCTCAAACACATATGACGGTGAAAGCGCTTTCGCGAAAAGTTAAAAACAAGCTTAATCTTACCTTGGGTCAGCTCATTCGCATGGAGATCATCAATAGTGCCAAGGCACTTCTGGCAGATCTGCCTATCAAGGAAGTCGCCTATGAATTAGGTTTCCAAGAACCTCAACACTTCTCTATCTTCTTCAAAAAAATCCAGGGCGAATCTCCATCACAATACCGTTCGAAAAAGTACAATTCATAGCGAGTTTCTTGTATGTACTTGCCTCTGATCTGCCCTTACTTTTGTCGGGTAATTATTCATAAACTAATCCGATTCATATGCAGATCAATGATTCATTAAGTGCCATTGATGGTCTCGTTTCGCAAGGCCAGATTGTACAAGCAGTAGAGCAATTCTTTGCACCCAATGCTAAGACCACCGACTTTGACGGCACCATTACCCAAAACAAAGACCAGATGATAGAAAAGATGACTGGTTTTGTAGGGTCAATTGCCAAAGTCAATGGAATCCAGCTCCACCAATCTCTTAGCAAGGACAACATTTCCCTATCAGAATACACCTTCGATTTCGACATGAAAGATGGAAGCCATGTTCTTTGGCATGAGATCATCCGTCGAGAATGGTCGAACGGACTGGTAGTGGACGAGCAGTACTTCAAAAACTAGCCTACACCATTTTTCTACAACCAAAATTCAAGTGATATGAAATTCGCAAAAAGCATCATCTGCCTTCTTTTGGCGTTGAACTGGACATTATCATCAGTGACAGCCCAAACCGAAGCCAGCCCATACAATACAGACGACAGCAAGATCGCACTACAAGGCTATAGTCCGATTTCCTACCTCGACCTCGGCCTGGCTCAAAGAGGCGCTAAAGCCTACAAATCCGAGCACGAGGGGCTAAAGTATTACTTCACCAGCGCTGAGCAAAAATCAAAGTTTGATGCAGCACCTGAAAAATACCTTCCCCAGTTTGGAGGATGGTGTGCAACAGGGATAGCTGTAGGAGCCAAATTTCGCACGGATCCGCATAAGTTCTTGGTGAAGGATGGTAAGTATTATTTATTCCTCTATGATCTGGAGGTAGATGCCAAGGAGCTGTGGCTTTCGGACGAAAAGGGGATGGAGGCAAAGGCTAAAAAGAACTGGAAGCAAATGTAGTTTCTGATCTAGCGGGATTCACCGCTGATGGCATAAGTAAAGAAGAGAGGCCGATCAATTAGATGGTATGTCTAGCTGATCGATCCTCTCTTTCTGTGGTCATAGCAAAATGATTATACTGTAGATTGTTTGTATCTGGTTCTTACACTAAAAGTGTCTCTAGGCTCTACTTGCTCAATAACTTCACATGAATATCGGGGAACTCTGCTTCTAATGCCTCCTTTAAACCTACTACGTGGCCAGCACCTACTACCACAACATTTCGCACTTCTCTTCCTTCCGTAATTTGACGGCCGATATTTCTGGCCATTTCGAGGTTTCGTAAATCCCAGTATTTGGCGCCTTCGTTGCAAGGCTCACATTCCGTTTTTCGGTATCGGAAAGAATTAATGAGATGATATTCTTGAGTCGTTTTCGCGGAGTTAGTGTACATACCAAATCGGCCAATAGCCCCATTCCAGCGCTCCTCCCACCAAGCCTTTTTGTATATCTTTTTCAAGTTTTCGCTCTCGCCATCCTTTCTACTAGCTTTAGCACAAGCTCGCCAAGCCTGGTGATATTCTTTGCGGTACCATTGGTTATCCATGGCCTTGATCTGCTTAATCCCTTGCTTTATCGCCAATTTGGCCGTTAGGTCCCCATTTTCATTTCTGGTCGGCTTTTTTGATCCGTCCAATCCGTGTTTGGCTAGGTACGCATAGAACTCTGCATTGGCATAATCTCGTCGAATCACAAAGTGTTGCTTTAGGAGGCTAAAGTCGGCCTTGGTCATCGACGACAATGGTTTTGCCAGCATCTGATTCACTTGAGTCTCGTCAACCGGATGATTGCTCGACAAGGAATCGGATTGAGACAAAAACTTAGTATACACTCCTTCTAAACTTCGACTATCTTCAGCTTGTGGTCGCTCTACAAAGATGGCTTGAGGATCATAAGCAATCGCTTTCTTAAGTAATGGTTTATAACTGTTCTTGATGATCTTTGGCACCTCGTGCATCGTACCTATGATCAACACCTCCTTGGGTTCCTCTGCTTGTCCTACCAAATTGAAAGCTGTCAAAACCAATTCGCAAACTAAGAATAATATATGCCCGTACTTTTTCATGATCTGTTGTTTTTAATCATTTTGAAATGACCGATATCGTTCGGTTGAAACAAATGTAGGGGCAAGAGGTAGACGGTTCAAAAAGCAATCTGTCAAGCCTGGGATTCCGTCGGTGAACCTGATTTTTTTATAGGCTTTCAGTTGACCGATAAAAATGGCCCGTTGACCGATAGAAGCCCATGGCTGGGGAGTTTTTTTAGGTATCTGAACGGGTAAACCTTACTTTGCAAATATGAAATTCAAGATCAAGTCACTAACCTTAGTATTCCTATTATTCTACTTTATTTACGAGCCGCTACGAGTAATAATGGAAACCGGGGATTTCTCCAGGCTTACTCAAGACTTCGCAAGTCTGGTTAGTTTTCTGGGATTCCTTACCACAGTGATCTACCTATATTCCTATTCATTTGGTGCCTACTGGTTGTTCTATAAAACTTATAAAAGAGAAAGGCAATACCTGTCTTTTTTACTTATACCCTTGGTGGTGCTCGCCGCCATTTTCCTTCGCTATTTTTTGGAAGAAGTGCTTGGTCCCACTTTTTTCAATGCCCGAAATTACCCAGCCGGCACCTCCTTATCGCGATACATCTTTGACAATCTATATTTTGCCTTTGTATACATCAGTCTTGGATTAGTCTTCTTCTTTGTTCAGTACGCACAGTACAAGGAAGTGCAGCAAAGAGAATTTATCTTACAGAGTCAAAAAACCGAGTTATCCCTGCTACGTTCGCAACTAAATCCTCATTTCCTGTTTAATATCCTCAATAACATCTATTCCCTGATTTACTACAAATCAGACAATGCCTTAAAATCGGTTGAGAAACTTTCGGGTTTACTACGCTATGCCCTATATGAAAAAGCGGAAAAGGTGAATGTGAAGAAAGAAATCGGCTATCTGAATGACTTTATTGATTTGCATAGGATGCGACTCGACTTTGAACCGGAAATTGACTTCAAAACCGCGAGTGATGTCCTGTCTCTACAGATCGCTCCATTTCTCCTCATACCCTTTGTCGAGAATGCCTTCAAACACGGTAACCTCAAAAACCCCAATACCCCCTTGGCTATTCACACCCATAAAGAAGGAGCTTATCTCACTTTTACCGTGAGCAATGAGAAAAAAGTGCAAGAAAAAGACGAGGTTGGGGGAATAGGGGTCCAGAATGTGCGTAAACGCCTCAACCTGCTATACGGTGAGAAAAGCGACCTACAGATTATAGATACTGAAGATACCTTTACGATTCAACTCAAAATAGCGCTGGACGTATGTTAAAATGCTTGGTAATAGACGACGAACCTTTGGCGATCCGCTTGCTATCTGACTACATAGAAAAGACGGATGGGCTGCAACTACTTAAAGCTTTCTCCAATCCTATAGAGGCCTTGCAATTTGCCGAAGATCAACGACCAGATCTCATCTTTTTGGATATCCAAATGCCAGAGCTGACCGGGATACAATTTATGAAGATTGCCAATGGCAAATATCCCATTATTTTGACCACCGCTTACGACCAGTACGCCTTGGATAGCTATGAGTTTGATGTCATTGATTATCTACTTAAACCCATTTCGCTGGATCGTTTTATGATCGCGGCAGGAAAAGCAAAGGAGCGATTGCAATCGAAGCCGGCTACCGTACCAGAAAATACTGCAATTCCCTCGAATCACCCCAGCTATATTTTTGTGAAAAGCGACTACAAAACCTTGAAGATCGACCTGGCCGACATCCTGTATCTAGAGGGCTTGGGAGACTATGTTTGTATCCATTTGCCAGGTGGTAAAAAGGTGCTTACGCTAGAAAAGATGAAAAACCTGGCGGAATCGCTTCCTGATCATAATTTCATCCGCGTACACAAGTCCTTCTTGGTAGCGATTGACAAAATTGAGTTCATCGAACGAAATCGAATCGTGATTAATGAGCAGCGCTTGCCGATTGGCGCGACCTACAAGGATGCTTTTTGGGATAAGATTGGAGGAGGAGGGTGAATGGAGAATGGGGAATTTTTAATGTTGAATGTTTAGTGGAGAATGTTGAATTGTAATTGATAATGGGTAGTGTGTAATGTTGAGTTATAATTGATAGGGTTTAATGTAGAATGTTCAATGTATTCTGGGGATGGAGCTTCTTTGCTGGGCTAGAACTCTGACGAAGCGCTGACGAACCTCATTAGACTATTCTTTAACTTTGCGCTTCGAAAATATGCCTAAAGACTAAACATGCAAGTGACAAATACAATTAATCGAGAAAAATCTGCGGCTCTATTTGAAGAAGCCAAACAATACTTCCCTGGTGGTGTGAACTCTCCCGTGCGCGCCTTTAAATCTGTTTCGGGACCTCCTTTGTTCATTGAATCTGGGGAAGGCTGCCGAATGCAGGATGTAGATGGTAATACCTATATCGACTTTTGCTGCTCCTGGGGGCCTCTAATCCTCGGGCACAATAACACTGCAATCCGAGAAAAGGTAATGGCTACGGTAGCTAAGGGAACCTCCTTTGGCACGCCTACCCAATTAGGTAATGAACTGGGTAAGCTAATCCTAGATCACAACAGCTTTATTGACAAGATCCGATTTGTTAGCTCTGGTACAGAGGCGGTGATGTCGGCGATTCGTTTGGCACGAGGTGTGACTGGACGGAGCAAGGTGGTGAAGTTCGAAGGTTGCTATCATGGACACGTGGATTCCTTGATGGTAAAAGCAGGCTCCGGGCTAGTGACCTTTGGTGTGAGTACCTCGGCGGGTATTCCTCCGGAATTTGCCCAAGAAACCTTGGTACTTCCCTTGGATCGCCCGGATCTGTTGGATGAATTACTGGCCAAACATGCAAGTGAGATTGCTTGCATTATCCTGGAGCCAATCCCCGCCAATAATGGCTTATTGTTGCAGGACAAAGCATTCCTCGAGACTTTACGGGAAAAGACCAAAGCACACGATATCCTCTTGATTTTTGACGAAGTCATCTCCGGCTTTCGGGTAGGCTTCGAGGGGGCTGCCGGGCACTACGGCATTCAACCTGATATCCTCACCTATGGTAAGATCATTGGCGGAGGTATGCCCGTAGGGGCTTATGCTGCCAGCAGCGAGATCATGTCTCATATTGCTCCTGATGGACCTGTCTACCAGGCGGGTCCCCTCTCCGCTAACCCCGTAGCTATGGCTGCTGGATATGCTGCCTTGCAGCAATTGGTGCAGCCCGGTTTCTATGAAGGCTTAGCTGCCAAAACTGAGGCCTTCGTACAGGGTATTCTGAACTACTGTAAAGACAAGGGCTATGCCTTTAGCATGCCACATATCGGCTCTATCTTTTGGATCGCCTTCACCAACGACCGAATCAAAAGAGCGGATCAAATTGATCCAGCTAGCATGGAGAAATTTAAGGTGCTCCATCATGAGTTGTTGCAAAGCGGTGTATATTTAGGACCAAGTGGGTACGAAGTAGGCTTTATTTCTGCTGCACATACGGATGCAGCCTTGGCAGAAGCTTCCGAGAAGATCTGTGCTGCTATTGATGTGGCGATGAAGGGGTGATTGGTAAAAAGTCGATGGTTTGGAGTCGATGGTTGAGGGCCATGGGCCATGGTTTTCGGTTGATTGGGCTGGTGTTTTGGTGAGAAGGTAGAGGTAAGAGGGCAGAAGACAGAGGGCAGAACTAGCCGAAGACCTAGCCTTACGTTCTACACCCACATTAAACATTATTCCTTATCCATTATTAATTATAATTGTTCATTCAACATTATCCACTAAACATTATAAATTATCCCTTAATCACCTGTGAGCCAACAAAACATACGACTACGTCTTTTGTCTTTGCTCGTGATTGCCTATATGTTGCTGGCCTTCGCTTGGTGGTCTATTTTGTTGTGGACCAACAACCGGGATGCCTTTAATGCCAAAGTAGAATTGCAGCGGATGGCCATGGTCGCGGAACAAATGGCTCAGCACCAAGACTCTGGTCGCTCCGAGCAGCGCATCATTGAAGAAGCCGTACGAGAATACTATAAATCGGAAGCTTACTTGAGTCTAAGCAAGTACTACAAGCGGCGTGAGTACATGATCGTCGGTGAGGGCGTGGTGTTTGTGATCAGTATGGCTATCGGGGTTTGGTTGATCAATCGCGGCTATAATAAGGAGGTAACGGCCGCGCAACAAAGACGGAATTTTTTGTTGTCCATTACGCATGAATTGAAGTCGCCTTTGGCTTCTATTCGACTCATCCTTGAGACTTTCCGCAAGCGAAAACTAACAGAGGAACAGGCCGACAAGCTCACTCGCAACGGCCTTACTGAGACGGAAAGGTTGACTACTTTAGTCAATGACCTTTTACTCAGCGCCAAATTGGAGACGGTATACGAACCGCATCTCGAATCAACGGACTTAGGTAAGCTCGTTCGAGATATTATGCAGAAACTGCGGGATAAATATCCTAAAGTAGCTTTTTCCTTACGAGAGGACAATCATATCCCAGCCATTGAAGCGGATCGACTAGGTCTGACCTCGGTCATATTGAATCTTTTGGAAAATGCTGTGAAATACACCCCCGACTCCCCAAAGATTGAGGTAGTACTTGACCGAGTGGAAGATATTGTGAGTCTAGCCGTAGCTGATAATGGCATCGGTATCTCAGACAAGGATAAGCGACAAATCTTCGAAAAGTTCTATCGTGTTGGAAATGAGGATACTCGGCGAACAAAAGGTACCGGTTTAGGGTTGTTCATTGTGAAAGAAATCGTGAAGTCTCACGAAGGGCAGATTAGCGTTTTGGATAACCAGCCCAAAGGGACTATTTTTAGAATTCAGCTGCCGAGCAGTAAGAAGGCAGGATAAAATAGTTTGATGTATAAGGAATGAAGGCCTACTGCCCAATTATTTCATTCTCCATTAAACATTGTTCATTACACAGTGCCTAGTATGATTCGAATATTGTTAGTCGAAGACGAAGAAAACATCAGAGATGTAGTAAAACTCAATCTGGAAATGGAAGACTTTGAGGTCGTAGCTGCCGGTAATGGTAGAGATGCCTTGAAGTACTTCAGAGAGCAACATTTTGACTTGCTCATCTTGGATGTGATGTTGCCAGAAATTGACGGTTTTCAGGTGTGTGAGCAAGTGAGACTAACCAATATGGAAGTGCCGATCATCTTCCTTACTGCGAAGGACACGGCCATGGATCGCATCTCCGGCTTGAAGAAGGGAGCCGATGATTATCTCACCAAGCCCTTCAACTTAGAAGAATTGCTCCTGCGCGTCAATAATCTCATCAAGCGGACAAGCAAGGCGCCAGAGAACACACCAGAAGTCTACACTTTTGGGAATAACAAGGTCAATTTCTTGACCTACGAAGCGCAAAATGAAAAACAGGCTTTCAGCTTAACTAAAAAGGAGGCCATGCTCTTGAAATTGCTCATTGATCGGCGTAATGAGGTCGTCTCTAGGCAACAGATTCTCCAATCCGTCTGGGGCTATGACGTGTACCCCTCAACACGGACCATCGACAATTTCATCCTTTCTTTCCGCAAATACTTTGAGGCCGATCCAAAGAATCCAAACTTTTTTCTATCAGTCAGAGGGGTCGGCTATAAGTTTGTGGGATAAAGCTTCGTAGGCTTAATCTTACACTAGCTCTTCCCCCGCAGGTAGATCTAAGCGTTTTAAGGTTTCCGAAGCGGCAGCGGCGGTGCTTAAGGGCAATACGAACAAGAAACCAATCACCGTCATTAATATCAAGAGGAAAACTGCGCCATTACCCATTGCCAGCCCTTTGTGTCGTCTTACGAACCGAACACTTTGTCGGACGTTGGTATGTCGCTCCAGGGTAAAGTCCATGCTACCGAAACCAGCATAAAAGGCCTGTACCATGAAAATAGCGATGGTAGTAAAAGGACTGAAGATTGGTATTAATCCCAACAGGAAAAGAATCAGGGTAAAGAACAATTCTCGGCTGATATTTCGCAACGCAATCCGGAGCCCACGCACCAAATCTCTCAACATTTTTGATACTTTAAAGCTCTGCTGTGGAACGCCAACCATCCGCTTTTCAATCTGCTCCGACATCAAACTCATAAAGGGTGAGGATAATGCAATTACCAACTGCTTGAAGATGATTAAGCCAAAAGCCCCTACAAACAACCCACCAAACACATTGGCGATTTTCAGCAGTGTACCACTCCCCCACTCCCACGGATAATACGACAACAGCCAGCCCCCAATATCATCGGCAATCCCCCAAGCCGCCCCAAATATGGCTGCTCCTAAAAGAATGCTAATTAGTGCTGGGGCGAGGAAATAGCCCCAGAGTTTGTACTTCACAATAATCTTGAAGCCATCTCCGTAGGACTTTAATCCATCTAATATTCCAGTGATCATATGGTTGTGCTTGATTTTCCTACAAGAAACGGGGAAAGAAGATGAAATGAAATGATTTTTCTACATGGAAAAGTAATTTTTCGACCACTTTCGTCCTCCTTAGCGGTCAAGTTGCTGCAAAAGCCACTCTTTTTCCAGGAGCGGCTCCTCTGCCACGATAGCCGCTCTAAGATCGGCTTTTGCTTGGCGATCGAAGGGATTAAGTTCGCTTAATTTACGGGTATATCTAATCAAGTTCGAGTAATTGGTACGATGATAGCCAATGATCTTTTTTCGAATCAGAAAGGCATTCATGGCCTGTAGATGGGAATCCAGTGTATCATAGCGATCTTGCTCATAATAGATCTTCATGGCCAGGGCTTTGGCCGAAAGATTCAATAAAGGATCTTTATGAACATCCTTAGTAATTAGCGTAAGGGCGAGATCATAGCGCTGTCGGGTATATTCGAGTTTTGCGAGATTGAAGTTGAAGGTGCTTTCTCGGAATTTGGGATCTAGTGCCTTCTTGTATTGGTGCATGAATTCTTCCACCCAAGGCAATTCCCCGCTCAAAATGCCCATCGCCACTATGTTTCGATAGGTGAAGCGAGACAGTTGCTCCCCTTTCAATAGCAACCCCGTGCGAAGCCCCGATTGATACAGGTCCAATCCTTCTCTGGCATAGGATTCAGTGCCATCGTTGAGCCTTCGTATGCAATAGTTGATGGCCAATAGGTATAAGCCATGGATTTCCTCATTGGGAAACTTTTCGCCATGCTCGAAGATCAAGGCTTTGAAGCGGTGAAAATAGGCTTCGACATCACGGTGCACCAAAGCCAAATAGCAGTAGTAGTATAGGCCGATTGCCGGAATGTCCAAGAGATGCGGGCGCTCCTCCAGAAAGGCTAGCACAGCAGGTAGTAGACCAAAATCATACTCCACCTTGCGCACACTCTGGTGAGCAATCGCCATGCAAGTCTGCCACAATTTATTGGATAAGAAACTAACATCCACCGCATCCGATATGGTCTGCATATCGTGCTTCACATTTCTTTTATCCAAGGTGTACAGTTCAAACTGTTCAATCTCTAGATAGTATTTTGAGATATAGAAATTGGCATTGCGGTAGGGATGAGTGTCTAGACTTTTATAGGCTTCTTTCAAGGAAATCTGTGCGGGTTTAATGAGCTCCCTTCTTCGCAAAGCGGTACTCAATTGCCGCTTCACCGCTAAGCGATCGGCGGAAAACTCCTCAAAGGCGATATACTGCTCTATCAATTTGTATAGAAGGCTCATGACCAGGCGTACCTGTTGCGGATCATAAGGGGCGTCAGGATAGAGATGTGTAAAAACTTCTTCCTTGCTTGGCGTTTTTTTTGTACGTTGTACACTTTCCTCTAAATAAGCCAATAGATCGATTAAATCTTGTCGTTGATTAAAGAAGGGAGAGCGAACAAATTTCTTCAGTTGGCGGAAATCCCTTTTATCCAATCGACTCAATAGCTGGAATAGTCGGCTCTTTTCCAATATTTTTTATTAAATATGAAAAATTATTTTTTTATAAAAAAAGACATAAAATACTATAAATCAAAATTTTGAAAATCAATTAACTCTATTCCTCCTTTATAAACTGCAAATTTTGTCTTTTTTTCCTTCAGCTTTCTTCTGCACTTTTGTAGTGTGCTACGAAGGAGTTCTCCCCCACTCTCTACCGATAGATCCCCTACGAAACGTATCGAAAAATTGATCAACATGAACAAATTGCTGTACCTACTTACATTTAGTTTTTACAGCTATTTTCTGACTGGCCAGGAAATTGTGATCACAGACAGTGATCTACAAGGGGACGCAGTATACAATTGGACAAAGGATAACACCTACCTACTGGATGGACTAGTCTTCCTGGAGGCTGGTGGTGTACTGAATATCGAAGCCGGTACAGTGATCAGAAGTCGGCAATTTCCGACTGAGGATGATGTAAGTGTTTTGATCATTACCAAAGGGGCTCAGATCAATGCTATTGGAACAGCCGAACAACCGATTATTTTTACCGCTGAGGATGATGACCTCAATCGCACCAACGATGTCCGACATACGGACCGCGGACTATGGGGTGGCATTATCCTCATGGGTGATGCTCCGATTTCTGCAGGTCCGCAAGGCACCGGTTCACTCCCCGGCCTTGAAAACCCAAGCAGGAATCGATACGGCGGCCCAAACCCTGATGATTCATCGGGGGAAATGGCGTATGTGTCCATTCGACATCCCGGTGCAGGCCTCACCTTAAACCAACCACTGAGTGGACTAACTTTAGCTGGTGTAGGTAGTGGAACCCTTCTCCATCACATAGAGATTATTGCCTCTGGCGATGGCGGCGTAGAAATTCTAGGTGGTACCGCACAGCTCAAATACATGGTTTCCGCTATCAATTCAGACAATGCCTTTGAGTTTCGGCAAGGGTGGGCTGGTAAGGGGCAGTTCTGGTTTGGTTTTCAGCGAAAAAAAGTAGGTGATATTGGAGGAGTATTCTCAGGAGGAAATCCTGAAAATCCAGACTTCTCCGCTCGCCCCATCATCAGCAACGCCACTTTCTTGGGCTCAGGATGCGAAGGCAATGATCCAGAAGATCGAACCAATACGGTTGGACTACAATTTAGAGGCAAGCTTGGTGGAATATTCACCAATAATATCATTAGCGGTTTTAAAAAGGCCTTGGAAGTTGAAGACTTTGAAGATGAAGAAGATACCAGGCAACTCCTCGAGAATGGAACATTAATCATCAGCAATAACACCTGGGGGAGTTTCTGTGAAGGGCAAGAACTGGGAGCCGGCGAGAATGGCATCT
The DNA here is from genome assembly GCA_913057785.1 of uncultured Lewinella sp. Classification (GTDB taxonomy): domain Bacteria; phylum Bacteroidota; class Bacteroidia; order Chitinophagales; family Saprospiraceae; genus DT-111. The sequence continues at coordinate 18,077 of CAJXPD010000024.1, forward strand.
TCGCCGTACAAAATGACTTTGAAGACCAGGAAGCGGCTTATCTGGTAGAAGCCTTTCAAATGCAAGGGAACAGTTTGAATGAGGACATCGGCCTGCGGTCAATCTGTAGGAATACTCAATTTTGCCTCAATCCCTTATTGAACAGCGGAAGTCCTGCGCTCTACTTTGGCATCCCGGTAGATGATCCTTTCTTTGAACCGGTGAGGCATTTAGGCGCTTTTGATGATATTCATAATTGGATGTCGGGCTGGACAGCCTTAGAGACCTATAAGTATTTGGGTAACAAACAGCAAGGAGGCGGACAGCTAGTTGTCGATCAAAATGGGAATTGCGAAGCGGACAGCTTGGAGACTGGATTTGATGGATTTATCCTCAGTTTTCTTGGCGCAGAAGACACCTTGTTCACGCAAACCGACAGGAACGGGAGATATGATATTAGCCTGGACTCCGGACAATACATTGTTCACTTGGATTTGCCAAATGAATATTGGACCGTTTGTGAAAATGATCAGTTGTTGAACGTACAGGATACGGGCTTGGTCGAGTATCCGAATTTTGTGCTTCAGACTCTAGCAGATTGTCCATTCCTAACCGTAGATGTGTCCACGCCCTTTTTACGGCGTTGTTTTGACAATACCTATCAGATCAACTATTGCAATTCAGGCACAGTCCTTGCCGCAGATGCAGAAGTACAATTGTTATTGGATTCGTCCTTCATATTTGTAGAAAGTAGCATCCCTTTTTCAGCGGAAGACGGCTTGCCGTATACCTTCCCTGTGGGAGATATCGGAGTGGGTGAATGCGGTAAGTTCTATCTGACGATCAATCTAAGTTGCGAGGCATTCCTTGGCCAAAGTCATTGCCTAGAAGCCGTGATTAGTCCCAATACCCCCTGTGGCTCCCCTACTCCCAGTGCACGTATCGATATCACCGGTGAATGTGATAATGGCAGCATTGAATTTGCCGTAGAAAATGTGGGTGAATTGGACATGGACGCTCCGAGCGAACTGATCGTTATCGAAGATGATGTGATGTTCTTAACTCAGCCTTTCCAACTGGAACAGACTGCATCAATACCTGTAATGGTTATCCCAGAAGGAAAAACCATTCGCATACAAACCTCTCGCATTCCGGGTGACCCCAGCAAGGGAGTAGTAAGTAGAACGATCGAAGGATGCGGAACCAATGGAGAACTAGATCCCCCTTATAGCACGGGATTTGTGAACCAATTCCCCATGGATGAATATGACGATCATGTCGCTGTTGATTGCCGAGCCAACCAAGGCGCCTTTGACCCCAACGATAAGCGGGCCTTCCCCGCCGGCTATGGCCCTGAACACGCCATCACCCCGGAAACGGCCTTAGAGTACCTGATTCGATTCCAAAATACGGGAACAGATACCGCCTTTACCGTATTGGTACATGACACCCTTTCTCAATTCCTCGACCCCACGACCATCGAGGTAGGAGCAACAAGTCATGACTTTGAATGGAAGCTGACAGATCGTTTATTGGTTTTCCATTTCGCAGACATCATGTTGCCGGATAGCAATGTCAATGAACCCGGCTCACATGGTTTTATACAATTCAAAATCAAACCCTATATAGATACACCGCTTAAAACTGTAATTCCAAATGAGGCGGCTATCTACTTTGATTTCAATGAACCTATTCTGACGCCGAAGATCTTCCATACGCTGGATCGAGATTTCGTAGTCATACCTAACATTAGTAGCACACAAGAGGTAGAGCTTCCGAAGTTTCGGTTCTATCCCTCTCCTATTCGAGAGGAAGCGATTTTGGAATTGGAAGATCAACAGCTAAACAACGGACAATTCCGTTTGATCAATGCCTGGGGACAGGTCATAATACAGGATACCTTTGTTGGTCAGCAATATCAATTCCATCGAAGGGATCTAAGTAGAGGAGTATACTTCTTCCAAGTTTTTGAAAATGGAAACCTATTTATTAGTGGGCAATTAATCATTCAGTAGCACAATACCTTTTTTCTAGCCGATGAGCAAACCCGGTCCATACCCAGCTCATCCGGGCAGGTATGGTCCTTGATAACCTATTTCTGCGATACTCCCCAAGTAAGCATGGAAATTTCCAGTGTCTATGGTTGAATTCGGCCATACGTTCACCGGGACTTCTATTGCCTTAACACATTACTTTTTGCAATTCCCATAGCGGAAAGCCCATGCTTTCCGAAGGGCTTGCTTTGCACACATGATCACTATTAAATCAAAAAACTATGCGAATCCTAATTGACATAGGACACCCTGGACACGTTCATTTATTCAAGCATTTGGCACACCGAATCATCGCAGAAGGCGGAGAAGTTTTATTCACTGCTAGGGATAAGGAGTGCGAATTGGAGTTACTGGAGGCAGAGAATTTTCCATACCGAACTTTTGGAAAGCACTACAAAAGCCTGTGGGGTAAGCTATGGGGCTTAGTGAAGTTCGATCTTGAAATGTTGGCCACAGCTTGGCGTTTCAAGCCTGATCTTCTCTTGAGTCATGGCTCCATCTATGCTGCTCATACCGCCTTCCTGCTCGGGGTCAAGCATCTTTCCCTCGAGGATTCTGGTAACATGGAGCAGATCGTCCTCTATCGTCCCTTTACGGAAACGATTTTAACGCCTGAAGTACTGGTAGAAAAATTAGGGCCAAAGCAGATTCGCTATAATGGCTATCACGAAATCGCGTACCTACACCCCAAATACTTCCAACCGAACAATCAAGCCTATGAATGGCTCGGCTTGGAGGTGGGAACACCTTATGCCATCGTTCGATTCGTTTCTTGGAATGCTACGCATGACCTAGGTCATAAAGGGCTCACGGATCAAGATAAAATCAAATTGATAGCAGAACTCTCCAAGACCAAGAAAGTCTTTATCAGTTCAGAAGCTGAATTACCTCCTGAGTTGGAACAACATAAGATTCGCCTGGCACCGGAGCAATTGCACGATGCCCTATACTTCGCAGACATCGTCGTAAGTGAAGGAACGACCATCGCCTCTGAGGCTGGTGTATTAGGCACCCCAGCCATCTACATTAATTCCATTGCCCGGAGCTATGTCCAAGATCAAGAGAAATATGGCTTGGTCTTTAATACTTGTAAATCCGCGGAGGTGTTTGCTTTGGTTGATCAAATCCTGAGCCAGGATCGCGAGACCTTTCGGCAACGTCGAGAGAAACTATTGGCTGACAAGATCGACGTAACCGAATTCTTGTATCAGTTCATCATGGATCACTATGTCAAACATCTGCCAGCTGCTTTATCTGGCAGAGCTCTGGCTGTCACTTCCTAAAGAAACCTGTCCGAAGCGATCTCTCTTGCGGTAGATCGCTTCGGGTAAAGATGTTTACCAGGAATACCGAGCAATTGAATGGAACGGTAATGGCAACTCAGCCTACTATTCTGTTCTTTTCCTTATTTTTCCCCTAAAATGCGCGAGATTACCTTCCAGGATCCACACCGGCAAAAGCATTTTAACCTTTTCAACCACATGAACCATCCGCATTATTGCATTTGCGTCAATGTGGACATAACGAATCTGCTCTCTTACCTTAGAACGGAAGAGATCATGTTCACGCCAGCCGTGGTTTATCTGATTAGTCGAGTCGCGAATGAGCTACCCTCCTTTCGACAGCGGATTCGTGGCCAGAAGGTAATAGAACACGATCAGGTCAATCCCTCTTTCAGTGTACAGACCAAAGTCTCTGATGTATTTAGTTTTTGTGAAGTCCGTTATCAAGCAGCTGCTCCAACCTTCATTGAGGCAGCCAAGGTACAGATGAAGAGGATGGAGGAAAATCCCGTTTTTGAAGATCAAGAGCGAGACGATTACCTCTTTCTCTCTTCCCTCCCTTGGATCAGTTTCACTGGCCTGACTCACGCCATGCACTATCACCCTTGTGATAGCGTCCCTCGTATTACCTGGGGCAAGTACTTTCAAGAAGGGGATAAAATGAAAATGCCCTTGTCTCTGCAAGTTCATCATGCTTTGGTCGACGGAGGGCATGTGGGTCGGTATTATGTGCGCTGGGAAGAATTGGCTGCTAATCCAGCCAGTTGGTTAGCTGAGCGTTGACCGTTGCCGTGCCCAATCCAGAAAATGTATATAGTCTAAGACACGTTGTGATTGAAGTACCTCATACTCCTTTTCCAACTGGGCATGTAGTTTGGAAAATGCGTCTTTAATATCCGATTCTCCAAGGGTACTGATCTGTACAAAGAAACGCAGAAGAATCTGTTCATACTGAGCTAATGCCCCCTGCTTCTTCAAAAACCGACGCATGCTGCCAACGTAATACCTTAGCACAAAGAAGTTTTCCAACTCTAGATGCACCATTAAGTTAAGCCAACGGATGTAGCGCTGAAGGTCGGTACGCTCCTCCTTGAACTTGTAGTTTAGTACGCGGTTGATCCAATGCAACGATTGCTCATAATCTCCATCCCAGAAATGCAGGTTAGCAAATTGAAACCAAAAAGACAATAGGTAGGAGGTAGGCACATTGCCCTTTTGTTTCTGCAGAAAGTTCTGAATATCCGCTATCGCCGATTGCGCCGCCAAGCGGTCTTTCCGATCTCTGTACAATTCTAATTCAATGTTATAAGTGCGAAGGATGAGGCGAATCGTAGGCGTATCTAATTGTGGCAAGCTCGCATAAAATACCTTGGCCTTTTGGATCAGATCTAAGGCAGCGCCTTGCTTCTTTTCAAAAAGCAACAAGCCCAGCAAGTTATTCAAATTGGCAGGCCATATACTGGGGTCATTCTTAAGATGTTTCGGGTAGTGCTCGAGGTCGTTGACCAAACTTGTCAGCGTATGTTCGGCATCATCCACCTTCCGCTCATTCAACAATTGCAGGTAATCTACATTAGCTTTGAGAATCCGGGCTTGGAGAGATGGACGAGGATTCCTAGGATCTGGGGTGAGCTGCAGCAGATTCTGCCATAGTCCGTTGATCTGCTGTAGATCAGTCAGCACCTGGTATTGTTCCCCTACCACTTCGCCGATTCTTTTCCGATCTCCCGGTCTTTGGGCTTGAATGAGTTTCCGTTCCCAATACAATACATCCAACTTCGCCGTATCCAATTCATAAGTATCCGCGATGCGAGCGGCCTGCTTACAATCTCTTTCTGCCAAAGGATATAGCCCCTTCAAGTATAGGATTTCTACATTTTTCAGCAGATCATTGATTTTGGCCTTCTGGGAAATCTCCCGATGATAATTCCGCAAAGCCTGTAGGATTAGACCGTAGAGATAGCGTTTACTTAAATGAAAATGTTTAACGAACTTATCATCTTTGAATTTTACTTTTATCGCCTCTTCATCGTACACCTCTTGTTTATCTATAGCCGTAAACAAGCGGAAATAAATAGCTTCACCATGTGCATGTTTAAAGTGAATCTTCAAGTATCTCTTCTCTGTCCTGGATAGGGATTTGATCAAATGGAAAAGGAATTCCTTTTTTTTCATGAGTTAGCTATAATCTCTCCTGCAATATAACAATGTATTTGAAATTTACATTTTTAAAAAATAGTGAATTACCAATTTGTTTCTTGCCCATACTTTTGTGTCAACAACAGAAAATATTAATTCATCTTAAAAAAAACTGATCATGGCAAACGCAATCAATTGGTTTGAATTACCTGCTACTAACTTCTCTAGAGCCGTCAAGTTTTACAATGACATCACCGGAAAAGAGCTCCAGTTCTTTGATCAAGGAGAACTACAAATGGCTTTTTTCCCAACAGAAAACAATGGTGTTGGAGGTTGCGTAACCTATGGCAACGGCAACCAGCCCAATGCTTCGGGCGCACTTGTTTATCTCAATGGAGGAGAAGACCTGGCCACGCCTCTTTCCAAAGTTGAAGCTGCTGGCGGTTCAGTAGTAATGCCTAAAACCTCCATCGGCGAAAATGGATTCATGGCTATCTTCATGGATACGGAAGGAAACCGAGTAGCGCTACATTCTATGGCATAGCCGCCACCCTCTCCCATCAATCGTCAAGGTAGAGGTGAGTAGTCCGACTTGCTCACCTCTACCGACGTATTCTTTTATCCTATCTAATTTTTCTTACACATCTTGATTACCATGACCCACTCCACCTTATCTGTACAAACTATTTCTCCTTCCGCAGCCTTTGATTTTCAGAGTAAATACCTGAAGATCAATGGACACAAGATCCATTACATCGAAGTGGGTGAGGGAGCCCCTATGTTATTTGTACATGGCAACCCCACCTCCTCCTACGCCTATCGAAATGTGATAAAGGCAGTTGCGGAACAAAGTCGTAGACGCTGCATCGCCATTGATCTACTCGGCTTCGGTAGATCTGATAAACCAAATATTACTTACTCCTTAAAGGTCCACACTGATATTATCCAAGGATTCATCGAACAGCTAGATTTGCGTTCCTTAATCTTAGTAGCTGAAGATTGGGGTGGATTCTTAGGTAGTTACGTGATGACTCAGCAGCCAGATCGTTTTGAATCCGCGATCTTAATGGAGACCTTCCTCTGGGCCATGGAGTGGGAAAAAGACTTTGATCCTCGCTTCAAATTACCTTTTAAACTCATGCGGTCACCCTTGGGTTTTCTGTTTACCCGCGTCTTCAACATTATGGTCAACAAGTTAATCCCTGAGCATTGCCCCATCTCCGATGAATCACTTCAGTATTACAAAGACAGTCTTCCAGATTACGCCTCGAGGAAAGCCATGGGTGCCTTTCCAAACCTCTTGCCTATCAATGGCCATCCCAAGGGCAGCTATGATATGGCACAGGAATTGCAAACCGGACTAGAGAAAATTGACTTTCCTGTTTTATGGCTGAAAAGCGATCCTGGGGTGGTGATTTCCAATGTCAACCCTTGCGGAATGGAAAGATTGGAGAGCTTGCAGTCTATACTACCACAAATGATCGTCAAGGACTTTGGTCCTGGCTACCATTTTCTCACCGAGGAAAACCCAGAAAAAGTAGTAGCCTTCATTAATGAATGGATAACTTTACTTAATCACGAACAGGCTTAGATAGAAAAAACCTTTCAACTAAACCCGTTCCAAATCAATACCTAAACTATGGCTTTTTTCACCGACGACTTCTGCGAATTCTTCAAAGATTTAGCCAAAAACAACCATCGCGATTGGTTTAATGATAACAAGAAGCGATACGAATCCTCCGTCAAGAAGCCCTTCGAAGCATTCATTGCCGAAATGCTAGATCGCATTCGCACGGAAGATCCCCGGGTGCAGATCACGCCCAAGGATGCCATCCTGAGGATCAATCGGGATATCCGATTTTCCAAGGATAAAACGCCTTATAATCTGCATCGTACCGCTTTTCTTTCAGCTGGCGGACGAAAGAACAAGGAGATTCCCGGCTTCTTTTTACGCCTATCGCCCGAGATGATTGGTGTGATGGCTGGTGCTTACCAACCTAGCAAGGATAATCTGCATAAGATCAGGAATTTTATCACGAATAAGGATTCAGGCTTACAAGAAATACTTGATAATAAATCTTTTATTGAAAAATATGGTGCCATAAAGGGAGAACAAAATAAGCGTATCCCCAAGGAATTTCAGGCCGCTGTTGTCACTAATCCGCTCGTAGCCAACAAACAATTCTACTTGATGGCTGAACTTTCCGCAGATTGGATCAGCAAGGGGGAACTGGCGGATCATCTGATGACCTATTATCATGCCGCTCGCCCGTTTAATGACTTTCTTCAAAATGCTATGGAATCATGACTGAAGCTGAAGCTTTATACGAATTCATCCGAGATAAACTCTGCAAGAATGATGGCGTAGCCAGAGGCAAAATGATGTCCTCCCCTGCTGTCAAATTCAAGGGTAAAGTCTTCACCTTTTTCCACAATGAAAGGATGACTTTCAAATTGGGCAAGGATTTCGAACCCGAGGAAGAAGGCTTGCAGGGATGTACTTACTTAAGCCCCTTCAAAAACAAGCCCCCGATGCGCGCTTGGATCAATGTCCCCTATGACGAAAAGGATAGATGGGAAGAGCTAGCCCGTTTAGCACTGGATAAGATGCGGTGAGTTAAAGTTTGGCTAGGCTTTTGTCAATTGTGCATTTATTCACCCTAGAATTGGCTTTCCTTACTATTTTCACCTTAGCAATGACGAAAATAGTATGAAGCACCACCTATTAGGACTATTGACATTATGCATACTGTCTCCGCTCCAATCCCAAATTCGGTTTACTGATGCCAGTCAACAGCTGTTCTTTCCAGAATTGACTAGCGGTGTTGCCATTGGTGTGGCAGATATGAATGGGGATAGTCTAGATGACATCATTCGCATGGATGATACCCGCAAGCTGAGGATTGATTACCAACAAGCAGATACCACTCACTTTACGGGCAAGGTCCATAATACCCTATTTGGCAGTCAGTGGAGTCTCTGTATCGGAGATGCGAATAATGATGGCTTTAATGACATCTTTACGGGTGGTACCTACAATGGCCTCAAAGTACTATTGGCCACTGACCAAGGCGAAGCTTACCTTTCCAGTGTTTATACCGATCCTAGCATTTTTCTACAGGCCTCCAATTTTGTCGATATCAATCAAGATGGAGCGCTGGATATTTTTGCTTGCCACGATGATGGGCTTTCTGTAGTCTTACGCAATAAAGGAAACGGACAATTTGTCTTTGACGATGCCCTGATCCAAGCCGTTTCTACCGTCCCTTCCGATAATTCTGGTAATTATGGCTCTGTCTGGACGGATTTTGATAACGATCTAGACCTAGACCTGTACATCTCCAAGTGTCGCGAGGGAGTTGGTGATCCAGAAGATGGCCGGCGGCTTAATCTGCTCTTTCGCAATGAGGGAAATGGCGAATGGTCTGAGATTACGGATAGTGTAGGGCTGCAACCTAGAGCCCAGAGCTGGGCGGCTGATTTTGCCGACATTGATAATGATGGAGATTTGGATTGTTTCATCATCAACCACGATAAACCCTCGCAATTGTTTTTGAATAACGGGAATCACGAATTCATCGATATCTCTCAGGATATTAACCTCAATCTGCTAATCAGTCCAAGTTTTCCTGGTATTCAATGCAAGTTTGCTGACTTTGACAATAATGGCTGGGTTGATCTGTTTATTACCAGCACGGGTAGCCAGCATGTGCTCCTGTTGAATGAAGGAGACCTCGATTTCACAGCGGTCAATGATAGCCTATTGGCCCCCAAACGGATACATTCTGCTGCCATTGGAGACCTCAACAATGACGGATTTCTGGATATCGTTGCTGGATTTGCCAATGGGTTTAACCAGCCGTCTTCCACGCATGATCGACTATTCCTAAATGAAGGGAATGATAATCACTACCTAAAGGTGCTACTGCAAGGAACTAAGTCAAATAGGAATGCGGTCGGGGCTCGTCTGAATTGCTACGGTCCCTGGGGTATGCAAATTCGCGAAGTGAGAAGTGGGGAAGGCTATGGGGTAATGCATTCCTTTACCCAACATTTTGGCCTGGGTTCTCATGAACAAATCGATAGTGTGGTCATTTATTGGCCGAGTGGTATCATTGACAAGATAGCCCATCCGGGAATTGATGATCTACTGGTCGTTGAGGAAGGGGAAACTTGCAACATTGGACTGTCCTTCAGCTGGGAAGCAGCGGAATTTGAATGGAATTTTCAGTCTTCCTTGCCGGATTCCCAGGCCGTTCAATGGTGGTTTGGGGATGGCAGTGACACACTCTTAGCCATCGCACCCACTCATGTATTCGATACCGTGGGGACTTATGAAGTCTGTGCAGCCCTGCCACTAAGTTGTGGTCTGACGGAAGTATTTTGTCAGGAAGTGACTGTCGAATGTACTCCTCCCACAGGAGACTTCTTAGTGGAAGCGGATGAACTGCAATTGAACTTCAGTCCGCTCGATCAGGATGGGATTCTACATGAATGGATTTTCGGAGACGGCAGCCCCGCTTCTTCTGACCTTGCGCCTGTTCACCTTTACCAATCGCCCGGCGATTACGACGTTTGTCTAACCATCACGGACAATTGCCAATCCATCACCAACTGTCAAACCATAGAAGTCCGCTGCACCCCTCCCACCCCAAACTTCAATCTGGAAGCAGATGAACTAGAAGTACGTTTTTTTGATGCTTCTGAAGGAGCACCGACAGCATGGACCTGGTCATTAGGGGATGGTAATCAGTCTGTGGATAGCGCATTTACCTATAGCTATGATCTGCCAGGTACTTATGAAATTTGTCTTAGAGTAAGCAATATCTGTGGAGGACAAGATCAAATGAAATGTCAATCCATCACACTTACTTGCACCCCACCCGATGCAGCCTTTGGATTCGAAACAGAAGACCTCGTCCTGCACCTGATCGATAGCTCTACCCTTTCTACTACTAGCTGGCTGTGGGAATTTGGAGATGGAGATAGTTCGAATGTAGCTAATCCGAGTCACCAATTTGCAGAAGCAGGGCAGTACGAAGTTTGTCTAAGGAGTTCCAATGTTTGTGGAAGCACCCAAACCTGTACATTGATCAATGTCGGTTGTGCTCCACCCATTGCCCGTTTCACTGCTATGGGGGAAGAACTTCAACAAGTTTTTCAAGATAGTTCACTGAATTCGCCAGCCACCTGGTTGTGGACCTTCGGGGATGGCAGCAGTAGCAACTTGCAAGCACCGGAATATACCTACACTGAATCCGGCACCTATGAAGTGTGCTTGACGGTAGAAAACCCTTGTGGTAGCGACCAGTCCTGTCAGGAATTAACGATCATCAACACCAATACGCTGGATCCCTCGCAAAGGCAGTGGTACCGCATTTTCCCCAATCCAAGCAAGGGGACCACTTACCTTAGCTGGAACGCTAGCCCTCCCAAACAGATCGACATCTTCAGTAGCCAAGGTAAGCTCCTGAAGCAGATAGCAGTCAGTCCATCGATGATGTCTCCTTTAGCCATTGATCTGGCCCCTATAGGTTTATACCTAATCCGAGTTCGAACCCATGGACAAGAGACTTGGCTAAAGTGGATTAAAAATAATTGAAAAGCGGGAAGCGGCAATGCATTGTTAAAGAAGGAATACTGCGGAGGAATTGATCTTAAGTCAGAGAATCTTGGAGTGTTGATGCCCAGCAACTTACTTCCTTATCAGCAGTATGCAAGACATCTTCAGCCCATAAGAAAGCAAAAAATGGAAATTCCTCTTGATCTACAAAGATCAAGAAGAACCCATCAGTTAGTATTGATCGGGTAAAGTATCCCGATCGAAATTAGCGGGACAATATGCCGGCAGTCGTGTCCGTTTGCGAGTGACTAATGGACAACTAAAGTCAAAACTGCCAATGCTACAACTAGTGAATGGGTTATCTGGAGTTAAATCCCTACAGAGGATTTTCCATAAAAAATTGGGTGAATATGACGGAAAACCATTTCTAAGTAAGGGAAAACGGTTGATGTTGATCAATCCGATGGATTGCTCAAAGTTTAACCGTAAATTGATATAAGGGCTGTGTTTATTAAGAAGAGTACTGCAAAGCTAACGGAATTGTGAAGGAATAAAAAAATATTAGAAAAAAATTATTCTGAAATTTCGTTTGCCTTCACGAATAGCTTTGGTAGAGATTTCATTGATGGACTCCAAAAGGAAAGCCTAGATTGCGCGGAGTAGTTTTTTTTCAAAGAGCATTAGTGCTGGAAAAGCAGCCAAGCCGCCTCTCCAGCACTTTACCTAATCTTTATTTGCTCTGTAGATTAACAGTCAATTCGAATTCGTCGTAAATAGTCTTGTCTCCTAGGTTGTCGAAGAAGCTACCAGATCCGTATCTCACGTCAAAATCAGAACGATCGATTGTAATATCAGCCGTAGCTACTTTTTTACCGTCTTTCTCTTCAACTTGCGTATTGAATTTGATCTCCTTGGTCGTTTCCTTGATCGTTAGGTTACCGATTACCTTATAGGCACCTGGCGTGCCACGAGAGATCACCTTAGTAATATCGAATTTAGCGGTAGGATACTTCTCTATTCCAAAGAAATCAGGAGACTTAAGGTGTCCTTCCAGTTTCTTCGCATACTCTCCTTGAAGATCTTCTACGGTAATAGAAGTCATATCGATGGTAAATCCACCGCCTACAAGCTTACCATCTGCATAATCAAGGTTTCCTTCTTGCAATTTCACTTTCCCATAGTGGGATCCAGTTACTTTGTACCCTTTCCAGGCAACATAACTTTCTGTAGTGTCTACAGTAACATCAACTACAGTGGTGAAGGCCATTCCTACAAGAGCGATAGCAGCTAGTAATACAGCAAAAATGTTTTGACTTTTCATGATTCTTTTTGATGATTTTTTTTGAAAATACAATGCTTGAACACTTATCTGAATTAAAAGTTTATACAATTAATGTATAGACATCTTTTTTAAAAAAAAATAGACGAGACTTAACAGTTGGACCGAATTTTATCTAATAGTCCGTTTAAAGTTTGACCTTCCTCCTCCGTGAGGCTGGCAAAAGTCTCTTGGGTCATTTGGGAAATACGTTGACTGGCCATTTCCAGTATCTCCTCCCCTTTTTCCGTCAATACAATCTCCACCTGTCGTCGATCGGCTGGGCAAGCTCTCCTCTCCACCATACCTTTTTGCTTCAACTTCTCCACCAGACGAGAGGCGTTGGACATTTTATCAATCATTCTTTCCGTTAGGATCTTTACCGATGCAGGTTCGGGGTGCATTCCACGAAGGATGCGCAGGATATTGAACTGTTGCCAAGTCAAATTTAATGGGTCCAAAGCAGGTCCAAGAGATTGACTCAACCAATTGGCCGTGAACAAGATATTGATGTGAGCTTTTTGAAACTCACTTTCGAATTTTTTCTGTTGTATGGCTTCTTCGATTTTCATTGCACTGCAAATATATGTAACAACATCTAATGTTGCAACATTTAATTTCAATTCATTGGTAAAATAGATCAAAAAAAGCACAATTTACTTTCCTTGACAGGTCAAAAACTGTAGATTTGCTGCCCGTTTCGCCCTAGCCTCATTTATTTCACAATTATTATTCAAGTAAAAGAGCCAATCTAAATTGTCATTTTGCGGTGGCCTCTTTTACGGATTGTAGTCAGGTACCTTGCCCTCAAGGCAAGCCAGTGCCTATCAAAAGGAAGATACATGAAAATCCTAATCATTGGAGGTGGAAATATGGGCCTCACCTATGCCCAAAGCTTTTTGCGCTCACATATCGCTAGTAAAGAGGACATGATGATCCTAGAAAAATCTCCGGAAAAAGCCGAGCAGATTGCCAAAAAGGATATCGGTACGGTATATGGAGATCCCAAAGATTGCTTGCATAGTGCAGATATTATCATCCTTGCCGTCAAGCCCCAAGATTCTGCCAAATTGTTTAACAGCCTGGCACCGATGATTGATCCTCAACAGGTTTTTCTCTCTATCATGGCAGGTGTCAAAATGGAAACGATCTCCAAGGCCCTTGGTGCTTCCAAGGTTATTAGAGCCATGCCTAACCTTCCTGCCCAGATTGGTATGGGCATGACCGCCTTCACCTCTTCCGAGGCTGTTACCCGTATTGAACTCGTGATGGTGCAAAATCTCTTGAACACTACCGGCAAGGCCATTTATGTGGAAAAGGAAAGTGCCATTGACGCGGCTACCGCCATTAGTGGTAGTGGACCGGCCTATGTCTGGTATTTTATGGATGCCATGATGGAGGCTGCTCAAAATATGGGCTTCAATCACTCCGAATCCGAGTTGTTAGTGAGTCAAACCTTTCGCGGCGCTATTGAACTCTACAATAAATCGAGTTTCTCCTGTGACGAATGGATACAGAAAGTTTCCTCAAAAGGAGGAACAACTGAAGCAGCGATGCGCTCCTATCGTTCCAATGCGGTACATGAGGATATCATAGCTGGTGCAAAGGCCGCCTTAAATCGTGCAGAGGAGCTGGGTCGTTCGGAGTAATTTAACTCATTCCCTCCCCTACTAATCTACCTTAGCTTGTAAACCTGCCGGCAGATTCAACGGTCATTGCTTGCGTAGATTTTGAACCTTCGGGCAAATCCCTTAATTTGTCCGAATAACGTAAAGGTCGACGAGCCTAGAGGCAATCCGCTGTAATTGAGCTAGTAAAGCATAAAGAATTGACCTCATGGCCGGCAATCCATCACTATGGAGTTAAAGGAAATTATACAACTGGTCCGCAGCAATCTTTTGAAGGGTAAAACGGAGGAGGCTCTGACGGAACTTGGGACTTATTTAGATAAACAAGGTACTTCTGCTATTGACGAATACAATCTTGTCATCAATTTGACCAACCAGTTTCGACAAGTCAAAAAGTCCGAACAGGCAAATCTTATTTCTATTGATGACGCACAAGTAGGATACAGCCAGATTAATGATGGACTTTTAACCCTAATTAAAGAGCTCGAAAACCCCAAGAAGAATTCGCCCCTGCTTAAGAAAAAACGTCCTGTGTGGCCCTTTTTGGCACTTGGTGGATTATTTCTAGCGGTAGCAGGATACTTCCTATGGCCTTCAGCAGAACAGGAAAGTTGTCCTACTTTCATGCCAGATACCGCATTTGACATCCTAGTGCTCCCTTTCAATCCACTCACTGGAAATCAGGTCACACCTACGCATCGCTTATTTGAAATTGGCTTGAATCGCCTAATTGATGACTACAATTTAACGGGGGAAGCAAATGTGGAGTCTTACGCAGAGTCGATTGCCTTACAAGATGACTATCCTACCGGGGCGCAAGACGCCAGGGGGATAAGTGAAAATTGTGGATCTCAACTCATTATATGGGGCATCACTGAGAAACTCCCCGAAGACAACCAAACCATACTGACCACCAGCTATCTCTTCTTGGAAGAGGATGATATCCACTTGGATCGCCAGGAATTGGGAATGGATGCCGAATTAAGGGCTTCTGATATCGTGATGCAATTACCAGAGCGTGGCTTACAAAAGGATACCATTGCTAGTTTTAGCAGTATTAGCGATAATCTTCCCTCTCATCTAGAAGCAAGACTTAAATTCCTACTGGGGGTCTACGCACACGAAAAAGGGGACAATATGGCTACCCAAAAACTATTGGGTGAATGGCCGGAAGACCCCTTAGATCCAGAAAGTACTCAAATCTGGGCAACCTTATTGGCCGATAGTTACCTGAAAACTGACGAAGAAGAAAAGGCCGCAGAAGCTTACTCTAAGCTAATTGAAGCGGACCCCTCCAATGCCCTTGCCCGGAATAATCGCGCATTGCTGTACTACAAGAAAGGCGACTATGCGATGGCTATCCAAGATTTAAACGTCAACCTAAAAAACAATAGTAAAGATACCTTGGCCTTGACTGCTCGTTCCTATATCTTCCTAAAAGAGGGAATGATTAAACAAGCAGAAGAAGACCTAAGCCGTGCCAGAGAATTGGACCCAAATCTTCCTGTGATCCGAAGTTGGGAGAAAAAGATAGATACTCGAAGGCGAGCAGAGGAAAAAGTCTTGGAAAAAGCGGAAGATAAACTCAAGGAATCGCCCAAAGATGTCAAGGCCTTAACGAATAAAGCGGTAGCCAGCCGAAATCTAGGCGATTACAATACCGCTAGAAAAACCGCTGAGGAGGTACTTAAGATTAATCCGAAATCAGTTCCAGCCTACAACATATTACTAGAGACCGATCTGATGCTCCGCCCTAATAGCAAACGTGTTTTGAAACGAGCTAAAAGCAACGGGGTTCCCACTAGCAGCCTTAAAGATATGCGTCCTATGATTGAGGCTACTGCTGAACAGCAAAAGCAAAAACGTCAGTAGTTCTACTTTATTAATAGCCGACAAAACTGACATTTCCATTTCCCAAATGTCGATACAATGCGGATACATTTGTCCCGCCAATAGCTTTACGCTACCTTTAGGCCGATTTTGACATAAACAAGCAGATGCCTTATTCAGATAAGACCGTTGGAGTCATTGGAGCTGGAAGTTTTGGAACCGCCATCTCCAACTTATTGGCGTATAATACGAATGTCCTCTTGTACACGCGTAATGCCTCCATTGTAGATGCCATTAATAGCCAGCATTCACATCTCGGAGTAGATGTTTCTCCTCGCGTCACCGCTACGAATAACCTAGAGGAAGTAGCGAAGAGTTGCGAACTCATTTTTCCCGTTATTCCTTCTGATCAATTCCGCAACATGATGCGCCAATTGGGCCCTCATCTTCGGCCCTACCATATGCTCATACATGGGACCAAAGGGCTCGATCTCACGGACGTAGACCAGGAAAACCCTAGCTTCGAGGATATCACCCGAGATAATGTCCACACGATGAGTGAGGTAATCTTGCAGGAAAGTGCCGTGGTCCGAGTAGGCTGCTTGTCTGGTCCTAATCTTGCCCAAGAAATTATGGATGGCCAACCCACAGCGACGGTCATTGCCAGTAAGTTCAGTGAGGTAATTAAGACTGGAAGAATTGTCTTGTCCAGTAAACATTTCCATGTCTTTGGCACGCATGATCTGTTGGGTGCAGAATTGGCTGGTGCACTTAAGAACACCATAGCCTTGGGATCCGGCATCCTTAAAGGAAGAGGGCTCGGAAAAAATATCCAAGCCATGTTAATCACCAGAGGCTTGATGGAGATGATCTATTTTGGAAATGCACTGCAAGCCTCCAGTAGTGCCTTCTTGGGCACAGCGGGGATTGGTGATCTAGTGGCCACAGCAACCAGTAAGAAAAGCCGGAATTACTCTTTTGGCTTTCGCCTCGGGCAGGGAGAATCTTTTGATGCCATTAAAGCATCTGTTCCCGAATTAGCAGAAGGCCTTAGAACGCTTCAAATTACCCGACATTTGGCAAAATGTTATAAATTGCGCGTTCCTATTACAGAAATGATCTATCGCATCATATTTGAGGGATTTGACATCGAAAGAGCCCTAGATTATTTGATGACCTACCCATACGATGTGGATGTGGATTTCTTAAATCTATTGCCCAATAAAATCTAGATAGAATGAATATTGCTTGGCAAAAAATTATTCCTCATGCCGCCGCGCTTGGAATCTTCTTGCTTTTAGCCTGTATCTATTTCTTTCCACAGCTAAAAGGAATGCAAGTTTCTCAAAGTGATATTAACCAGTGGCGAGGAATGGCCCAGGAAAGTCGAGAGTATCGGGACAAGACTGGCGAGGTGACGTTGTGGACCAACGGAGCCTTCGGAGGAATGCCGACCTACCTAATCAATACCATCGCAGCCGGCAATAATTTACGACACTTTGATAAAATTTTTAGGCTCGGGTTCACTCGTCCTATTGGCCGCTTTTTGACAGCCATGATTGGCTTCTACCTACTCATGGTACTCCTAGGCACCAATGCCTGGTTGAGTATTGCCGGGGCCATTGCCTTTGGTTTCATGACCAATAACTTGGTGCTATTCGAGACTGGCCATGCCTCCAAATTAAGAGTGATCACCTTTTTGCCCTTGATCACAGCGGGTATCTTACTGGCCTTTCGAAAGAAATACTTGCTAGGCGGGGCTCTATTTGGCTTTGGTATGGGGCTAGGAATTTTTGCGAATCACCCGCAGATGCTGTACTACTTTGCCTTGACATTACCAGCTTTCGGTGTCGCCGCTTTTGTCAAGTCCTATAAAGAGCAAGAAATTGCAGGATTCTTGAAGGCCTGTGCCGCTTTAGTTGTAGGAGCTCTATTAGCCGTAGGATCCACGGCCTCCAACCTCCTCCCCACCTTGGAATACCAGGAGGATACGATGCGTGGTGCTCCCATCTTGGAAACTACGGGCCCAGTAGATCCTACGAATTCCAGTCAAACTGATGGTTTGGCCTGGCAATACGCCATGGCCTACAGTAATAATTTCAATGATCTTTTCTCCTCCTTTATTCCTGGATTTGTAGGAGGTGGTTCCGGTGAAAAAGTTAGCACCTCTAGTTCATTAGTTAAACATCCAGCGTGGGGGCAACTATTACGCTCCAATGGAAGGCGAGCCCCCTTATATTGGGGGGGTGTGGGTTCCACTAGTGGTCCTATTTATTTTGGAGCAGTAATATTTTTCCTATTCGTTTTGGGGCTAATTGTGGTGAAAGGACCGGTTAAGTGGTGGCTAGGAATTGGAACCTTGATCACCTTCATGATCTCACTGGGCATCAATTTTGAGGCCTTCAATCGATTTCTCTTCGACTATGCACCACTGTTCAATAAATTTAGGACGCCCAATTCGGTGTTAAGTGTGACTTCATTTATGGTACCCGTCCTAAGTATACTGGCGGTCCAACAATTTCTAGATAATAAGATTGACAAAGCGGAGCTATTGAGAGGAACTTGGATTGCTGGAGGCATAGTCGGCGGAATCTCCCTGCTCATGGCCTTAATCGGGCCTGGACTATATGATTTTGCCGGTTCGAGCGACGCTTACTATAGTCAGAGTGGTTTTCCTTCCGAGCCGCTGATTGAGGCTCGTCAATCCCTGATGCGATCAGACTCGTTTAGATCTTTCGTTTTAATCGGATTAGGGGTAGGACTTCTATATCTATTCGTAAAAGAAAGAATCAAAGCGATGTACCTCATCGCGGGACTGGGACTCCTGTTTACCTATGATGCCTGGACTGTGGGTCAACGATACTTAGGAAGTGAGGATTTCCAAACGCAGCGAAGATTAGAAAGTAACTTTGCTCCACGACCAGTTGACCAGGAAATTCTACAGGACCAGACTAAAAGTTTCCGGGTTTATGACCTAAGCGTTGGCAATCCTTTCGCCTCCACCCGAGCATCCTTCTACCATCAGTCTTTGGGAGGGTACAGTGCCGCAAAAATGCAGCGGTACCAGGATATCATGGATCAATACCTCATGCAAGGAGATCAGCGGGTTTTAAACATGCTGAATACTCGATATATAATTGTTGGAGGTCGGGATCAGCAGACCCCTCCAACTGCCCAGTTGAATCCGGGTGCGATGGGTAATGCCTGGTTTGTAAGCAGATTCGTTAATGTCAACACTCCGAATGAGGAGATTGGTGCCTTGGCAGACTTGGACCCAGGCAGCGAAGCGGCAGTACATGCTGAGTATAACGATTACATTGCTGGACTGAGTCCACAAAAGAATGGCACTATAGTGCTAGATGAATACCAACCGAATCATCTAACTTATACTTCGAACACTGCATCTGATCAATTCGCCGTATTCTCCGAGATTTGGTACGGTCCCGACAAAGGTTGGCAAGCCTACTTGGATGGTGAACCAGTAGACCACATACGTGTTAATTATTTGCTGAGAGGGATGAAAGTTCCTCCAGGACAACATAAGATCGAATTCAAATTTGAGCCAGCTGTTTATAGCAGAGGCAAAACGATTTCATTCATTTCATCTCTTTTAATCCTGTTAGGGTTGGTTGGCGTAATGGTCAGATCCTATCCAACTTGGAAAGAAGAGATGCTCGCAGCATCAGTTCCCGTAAAAAAACAGCCTACAAGTCCGACAAAGTCGACAAAGGCTAAAAAGTCTGTAAAACCTAAACCTAAAAGCAAGAAGAAAAAATAAACATTAAACATATTTGTTATATGTAGTTTTTACATAAAAACAACAAAGTGATTTTTGTTTTTGTCTTAATTCTTCTACTTTAGATGTGAGAGGTAGTGGATATAATGGCTGTTATATCTTAATTGCCTCCCAATCCTCTACAATAGGATAGACTCATATTAGCCTTATTCTCACCTTAACCCAAGTTATTAAGCATGCATTCCCTTAATGCATGACCCCTTACTCATATGTGTGATATGAAGAACTGGCTATTGTATAGTGGTCTACTAGTCGTTAACAGTCTATTGATAAGTATAAGTGAAGGTGCTGCCTATGGCCCACCTAGTCCTTCCGTTGATAGCCTTAACGCCCTGGCAAAAGTAGATTCGCTCAGTTTCTACGAGCGAATCAAAATCAGTGAGAGAGCTTTTTCTTTGGCTGCCGATCAAGCTTATTTCTCCGGACAATATCAAGCCGCCTTGACTGCTGGACGGTCACACGCGGGCCTAAGTCAGTTTGAGGAAGCAGTTAGTTATTTTCAGACCGCTTACAGTTTAGGAGAACAAATGCAGAATCTTTCGGCGATAGCTCAAGCCAGATTCCATTTAGGAGAAGTCTACTATTACCTCCAGAACCTACCACAAGCAAAAAATTCTTTTTCAGATGCCTTGGCTCAATTTGAAGAACTAGACAGCACGCGATGGATCGGCGTAATTAAGAATGCGATAGGCGTAATTCTTTATGCGGAAGGAGAGCAAGAAGAAGGCGCTCAACTTTATCAAGAGGCATATGAGATTCTTTCTAGTAATAATTATGAACTGGACGCACAAGGTCCTCTAAATAATCTCGCAGATCACTTCTTTCATCAGGAGAAGATTGAACAGGCACAGCAATACTTTGAGCAGGTACTAGCCATAGATCGCAAGTATAAATCTACTTTCGGGGAAAGCTTATCCCTGCTTAATCTAGCCTGGTGCTATCGCTGGAAGAAGGACTATGATACCGCTATAGCCTTGATCCGAGAAAGTTTGGCTATCTCTGAACGGGAAGAAATTACGCAACATCTTGCCCTGGCCTATTCTGAACTCACCAAGACTTTTAAGGAGAAAGGAGATTTTGAAAATGCGTTTATCTACTCCGAGAAATATCGAGTTCTTCATGAATCAATGGACCTGAAGAAGAATGAGGAAAAATTGGCCAACATCATGGTCCAATTTGAGACAGAAAGAAAAGAAAAAGAATTGGCTGAGCTAAAAGCGGAAAAGAAGATTGATCGACTCTATGTTGCCTTGCTACTTGGAGCCGCCGTACTTAGCTTCATTGTCGCATTTCTATTTATATCTCGTAATCGAGTAAAACGCAGGCTAGCTGAAACTGAATTGCAGAAGCAAGCTTTAGTCAGTGAACAACTGCAACAACAACTGAATTCGAAAAAACAGGATCTTACTAATCTAGCCTTGGATATCTCGCGCAAAAATAGCTTTGCTACAAAGATTCATGACCGATTACAAGATCTCATTAAAGTGAATGATCCAGTAGAAAGGAAGCAAGGAATTCAGTCGCTCAGTCGAGTGGTAAGTAACCACTTGAGATTGAATGAAGATGCACAGGAATTCCAAGTGAATATTGAAACTGTGAATCACGATTTCTTTAATAAGCTGGATCAGCAATTCGCTGGCCTAACAACCAACGACAAACACCTTTGTGGTCTGATTAGACTCAACCTTTCGTCAAAAGATATTGCGGCAATTAAGAACATTTCAACAAAGTCAGTTGAAATGGGGAGATATCGCTTACGCAAAAAGTTGAGTTTGAATCCAGAGGAAGATTTATCGGAATTCCTACAAAATTTTGCCTAATCTGAGGATTTTTAGCCCTTTGAGGGGCATTTGAGCGCCTTTGTAGGGGTGTTGTAGGGGTAATTTTTTAGTGAGAACGTATGCGAAATATTACATTTGTCTTAACAAGATATCTAAAGAGGAAAGCAAAACACTTGCGATGGCCTCTAACCCCAGACAAATTTTCCAAGAAATCAAAGTGAATAAAAATTATATCCCTTTCGATTAAAGATTAATATTTGGGTTTTTAAGGAGAGAGTTTATGACGCCTTGCCGTTCACCGGCAAGGTTTTTTTATTTTTGTGTCCGCTTCAAAACACTTAACAGTTGATTTCTTACAACTGTACACATGGGTATACAGTTAATGATTATGTGCTTTAAACCAAAATTTAAATGATGAATAAGCTAAATCAACTGGGCACCTTGGTAATGATATTTCTGGCATGTGCCTGCCAAGCTAGCTCTTCTGAAGACCAAGTCTCCAAAGCTGCGGAAAATCAATCTCCTACCACAACGATCTCAAATGATGAGTTCAATGCTGAAGGGGAGGTAGTTTTGATTTCCAACACAACCAACTCTACTGAACCTGCGGAAGGGGCAACGCCTAAAGAAGAGGACGACGCCCCCGCTACTCAAGCAGTAGTTGAGGAAAGAAAAGAAGAAAGTTCGGGAGAAAGGGATCAAGGATCACCCACCGAAGAAAAAGCCACTTCCACTGAAGTAGAAACAAATCAAAACCCTGAAACGGAAGCTGTCGAAGAGGAAGAGGAAACCATTCCCAACAATGAAACAGAACCTGCAGAAGAAGAAAAGGTGAAAGAAACCCCTTCCGATGCAACTCCTCCTCCTCCAAGTCATAAGATTTGGAACAACCTATTAACACAATATGTCAGTCGTGCTGGCAATGTCCAGTATAAGTCCCTAAAAGAATCTAGAATGGACGAACTGGAACAGTACTTAAAAGAGCTAGCTGACAACCCCGTGCAAAAGAGTTGGACCAAAGCGCAAAAAATGGCGTACTGGATGAATGCCTACAATGCCTTTACGGTCAAGTTGATCCTGGACAACTATCCTATTTCTAGTATTACTAACTTATCCGGGGGCAAAGTCTGGGATAAAAAATGGATTAAGCTGGGAGACATGACCTACAGCTTGAATAACATCGAGAATGACATTCTGCGTCCGATGTATAAGGATGCTCGAATTCACTTTGCTGTAAACTGTGCCGCTAAGTCTTGCCCTCCCTTACTCAATAGAGCCTGGACCGACGTGAACCTGGAATATTATCTAGAGGGCCAAGCCAAGCGTTTTATCAACCATCCTGACTACAACCAGATCAGTGCAGATAAGGTAGTTATCTCCAAAATCTTTGAATGGTATGCTGAAGATTTTGGTAATATCATAGAATACTTGAATAAATACTCCAAAACCAAGATCAATGCTGATGCCAAGGTCTCTTATCAGGAGTACGATTGGGCGTTGAACAAGTAGTATTTCATGAAATTACCCCTTGATTTCACAAATGCGATGAAATCGCAGTTAGAAGGAGCCTACAAGGACTTTGAACAAGCCTTGTCGGCTCCTTCGCCTATCAGCATCCGTTTCAATGCTTCAAAGAATTTTGATTGGAAAGAAAATTTTGACGGAGTAAAATGGAACAACAAGGGAGTATATCTAAGAGAACGGCCAGTATTTACGCTAGATCCGGCTTTCCACGCCGGGGCGTACTACGTTCAAGAAGCCTCCTCGATGTTCGTTGCGGAAGCCGTTCGGCAGATCGTAGCCTCAGCCCCGACTAAACCATTGCGCGTTTTGGATTTGTGTGCTGCCCCGGGCGGAAAAAGTACCCTGCTATTGGATGAACTGCCAACCAATAGCTTACTATGGAGCAATGAGGTCATCAGGAATCGCTTTCAGATCCTCAAATACAACCTGATTAAATGGGGGAATCCAGGTATTGTAGCTAGTCAAATGGATAGTCAACAACTTAGCGAACTGGGGCCCTTCTTCGACCTCATACTAGTAGATGCGCCCTGTTCTGGAGAGGGACTCTTTCGGAAGACGCCAGAAGCCATGGAGGAATGGTCCTTGGCCAATGTAGACCTTTGTGCGGCTAGGCAGAAGAGAATTCTGGGAGAGGCCTTTAGTATGTTAAAACCAGGTGGACATCTATTGTATTCCACCTGCACCTATAATCCTAAGGAAAACCAGGATAATGTAAATTGGTCAATCCATACCGCGTCTCTGCGCCCATTTAATCTTGAACTTCCAAGTCATTGGGGGATTGAAAACAGGGAGGTAGGTTATCAGTTTTATCCACATCGACTACGCGGAGAGGGATTCTACCTAGCTTGCCTCCAAAAACCAGGAGATCAGCTTGAATCCAAGAAACATCGTAAAACTCGCCCTTCCAAAGTTGGTCTTCAAGCCATTAGTAGGAAAGAAAGGGAAGCCTTATCCCCTTGGCTAAATTCGCCAGAAGAACTATTCCTCTTCAAAACCGAGAAAGGACAAATAAGAGCCTTTCCTATCGTACAACGGGAGGTCTTAGAGCGGCTTTCTAGCAAATGGCCGTTTCTGTGGTATGGATTGGAAGTGGGGGCATTCAAAGGCAAAGATTTCGTCCCCTCTCCTACTCTAGCCTTAAGTAGCTTTATCTCACCGGAAATTTCCCATCTCGATCTAAAGAAGGGACAAGCCCTCGCCTTCCTCCGGAAAGATCCCATAGAAGACTTACCCAACTTGGCCAAAGGCTGGCTATTGATCCGTTACCAAGGTTTAGGTTTGGGTTGGATTAAAAGCTTGGGCAATAGAATCAACAATTATTATCCAAAGGAGTGGAGAATCAGGATGAGCATCCCAAGAGAGGATTAGGATTTGTCTTGGTTGATGGCATAAAAAAAGGTGATCCACTGCTGTAGATCACCCTTTTGGATATATTGCTGAGAATACAAAAATTCACATGAAAGTAGAGCGTCTAAGCAGACACTACTAAACCAATTTCCCCATATCTCGCACTAGAATCTTCCCTCGATTGAAGTAGATCAAATCAGATTTCTTCAACTCGTTCAGTACTAGCGTCACCGTTTGTCGTGAAGTACAGGTAATATTGGCTATATCCTGATGAGTTAGCGAATGCTTTAATAACATTTCATATCCTACCCTGCGGCCTCGTTTATCTATCGATTCCTTTATAAAGTCAATAATGCGAGTTCTAGCATCTTTGAAAATCAAAGATTCCAGTTTATTCTCAGCCTTCATCAAGCGGCTACCGAACAGTGACATGATGCGAGAGCATAGATCAAAGTTGTTCCGCATGATCTTTTTCAAATCCTCAACCTTCAGCACATATAGATGTACATCCTCTTTCAACGCCTGAGCAAAATCCTGGCGGTGTGTCTCCCCGATCAAGCCCAATTCACCGAACATGGCAGTGGGATGAATCAAGGATTTAATCACCTCTTTCCCGTCACTAGAGTGTGTACCGATTTTCACGGTTCCTCTAGCTAGAAAATAGATTTCGTTAGACTCATCATCAGGAAGATAAATAAAGCTATAGCGCGATTTTACGCGGTGCTCCATCATACTGGAAAGGCGCGCTTTCTCGTCATCGCTTAGTACACTAAAGAGGGGGAAAAGATTGAGAAAAGAGTTCTTACTTTCAGCATTCATAACTCATTATTTTTATTTCATACTATTTCCAAACACCGGAAAGTTTGTTTTTAAAATCACAGATCTCCGGCTTCTTGTTTGGCTTTTTTACTCTCTAAGACACCAATAATTTGCCCTCCCCCTATCCGTTATTAATTTTTTTTTAATTTTTTTGAAACCTTTGGATAACATGCCAAGTCCTGACAAAAAAAATCCCGCAACTAAAGGCTAGTTGCGGGACTTTTATAGAATCTATAAATCTCTATTAAACCAAAGCGGCATTTTTAGCGCGCTTACGTTCATTTTCTTTCAATAGAATCTTACGCAAACGAAGTGAGTTGGGTGTCACTTCCACATATTCATCTGCTTGAATATATTCTAAAGCCTCCTCCAATGTAAACTTGATGGGTGGAACCAACTTAAGTTTATCATCCGAGCCGGCAGCACGTACGTTCGACAACTTCTTCGTCTTGATGAGATTGATCACCAGATCTCCAGGGCGGCTATTTTCACCTACTACCTGGCCTTCGTAGATATCTTCGTTTGGTCCAATGAAGAATTTACCACGCTCCTGTAGGTTATTGATGCTGTAAGGAATAGACTTACCGGTTTCCATGCTGATCAAGGATCCATTGATCCGACCAGGGATATCTCCCTTATGCATCTGGAATTCCTTGAAGCGGTGTGTCATGATCGCTTCTCCAGCAGTTGCGGTTAGCAGGTTGTTACGTAGGCCGATGATCCCTCTAGAGGGTACTTCAAATTCTAGTAGCACTCGATCTGCCTTAGGTGTCATGCTCAACAGGATGCCCTTACGGCGTGTCACCATCTCAATAGCTTTCCCTGAGACTGCCTCCGGAAGATCAATAGACAATTCCTCCACTGGCTCATGTACGGCATCATCGATTCGCTTCAGGATTACCTGCGGCTGGCCGATCTGCAATTCAAATCCTTCTCTGCGCATGGTCTCAATCAATACTGCCAAGTGCAGCACCCCTCTACCATAGACCTTAAGTACCTCAGGTTTAGCGGTATCCTCGATACGCAAGGCTAGGTTTCGTTCTAACTCCTTCGTAAGACGATCTCGCAAATGCCGAGAGGTAACAAACTTACCTTCTTGACCAAAGAATGGAGAGTCATTGATGGTAAAAGTCATACTCATCGTCGGCTCATCAATGGCGATGGTCGGCAAAGCCTCTGGCTCCTCCTGATCAGCAATGGTATCACCAATCTCAAATCCCTCTACCCCAAATACAGCACAGATATCACCAGCCTCTACCAAGTCTACTTCCTTGCGCTCAAATCCTTCAAAAAGGAAGAGCTTCCGAATGCGATGCTTAGTAATCTTGCCTTCTTTATCTACCAACGCAACCTGTTGATTGCTCTTTAACTGTCCGCGCTGTAAGCGTCCTACCGCAATTCGACCGATATAATTGGAGAAATCTAGGGAGGTAACCAA
Organism: uncultured Lewinella sp.; assembly: GCA_913057785.1. Classification (GTDB taxonomy): domain Bacteria; phylum Bacteroidota; class Bacteroidia; order Chitinophagales; family Saprospiraceae; genus DT-111. Next base: position 44,576 of record CAJXPD010000024.1, read on the forward strand.
CATCTGCGTAGTTCCTTCCGATACCTGCGGCTCAGGAATATGCTCGAGAATCGAATCCAAGAGCGGGAAAATATTATCCGTCTGCTCCTCCCAATCCGTGTTCATCCAACCAAACTTGGCCGATCCGTACAGCGTTGGAAAATCCAACTGCTCTTCTGTGGCATCTAGGGCAAACATCAGGTCAAATACTGCTTCCTGCACATCCTCTGGTCTGCAATTCTCCTTATCCACTTTATTCACGACCACAATTGGCTTTAAGCCCAATTGGATCGCCTTCTGCAGCACAAATCGTGTTTGTGGCATTGGTCCTTCAAAGGCATCTACCAACAGAAGCACCCCATCCGCCATATTCAACACCCGCTCTACCTCACCGCCGAAGTCGCTGTGACCAGGGGTATCGATGATATTGATCTTGGTGTCTTTATAGGTAATGGATACATTCTTGGATAGGATCGTAATTCCACGCTCTCGCTCCAGATCATTACTATCCATGATGAGTTCACCTGGATTCTCATGATCCTTAAATAACTTTCCTGCCAGCAACATCTTGTCTACCAAGGTAGTTTTACCGTGGTCTACGTGCGCAATAATGGCAATATTCCGAATTGACTTCATAGTTAACTTTAATTGAAAATGCAGGTACAAATCTTGAGCCAGTTATCCCTAAGTGTCAGTCTTTTCCACTGTTTTCAACGATTTGTGTCTATCATTTCCTCAATGAAGCCGCAAAATTACTCCTTTTTAGCCGAAGAAGCTACCAAAGACCGAAGTATATTGAAAGAATTATCGTGGGCTTAACGTTGGTAATGTTCGCAGGCTTTTCAGCAGGTCGATTTTCTGGACTAGATTTCAGCTGGTAGTACTAGCTCAATAGATATATCTCGAGAAGAATTGCAATAAGATGGGGCAAGATGAACGATGGACGGTAACACGTGTCCATGGGTCGGAAATCACTATACAGTCGCTGCCCACTTAGTACTAAGCTTACGAGGCAGAATTGATCAAATTGCGATTATTGAGTTTTTGAGTTATATTCATCTGCAACAAGCGCCGGGACAATACAGCACAAAAAGAGAGCCTATTGGCAAGCCATAGCATAGGTGTAAAATTGGATAAGAAAGAGAACTAGGCTGATCGCCAGTCAGAATTTATTATGTTTTAATCCTAATTATTTTTCAGGGGGCTCATTGTGGTCGCACGATGAGCCTACTTTTTGTGAGCCGGGATCAAATCGTCTACGGCGACTCCAGCCTTGCGGATAGCCAGTCGACAATAGGGTTTGCCTGAGTTAGACTGTGATTCCAGTACGATTAGTTGCCCACCTACCTGCTCCATGAGTTTCCGGTCATAGTTCATCAATTTATGACAAGCTTGAGCGTCTCCACTTCCTCTCAGTGGGCAATGTAAATGGATCTGGGTATAGACTGTATCGGCAGTCACCTCTTCTATCTGAAAGTTTTCTTGTCCATCCGGTGGCATGAGCTCCATCCAGGTCTTGGCCAGCGCTGCCACGTCCCCGGCGGGCTTGGGCTTATTCAAGAGAATATTAAGCTGGGCGCTCTGTGTCGTCGCCCTTTGAGTAAGCCTATCGAACCGTTTCCTTTTGGCTAGAAAAGCTAAGATGCGTAGCGTGAAATTAAATACAGCTTGTTTTTCCAACCACTTTTTCATCCGAGACTGATTTGTATTGCAAGTGCAACAAAGGATTTAGAGAAATATCTTAGAACCAAAACTACAGGCTTAGCGCTCCAAAAGTTGTGACATATATCAATTAATACTAGACCGAATCCGACTCAAAGTTTCACGGGTAATGCCGAGATAGCTTGCCAGGTGCTTATTGGGGATGCGTTGAATCAGGTGAGGCTCCTGTTGTAGGATCAACTTATACTTCTCCTTGGCGGAATGCGTTTGAATGACAAACAAGCGCTTTTCTAACTGCACCGTATATAATAGGCTGAAATAATTGATGGCTCTTTCTATCTCCCGAGATTGATTCTGAATCTCTAGCAGTTGATGATAACTAATCTGATACAGTACCCCATCGGTTAGCATCTCGATGCTTTCGTAACTGGGCTCCTTAGGGAAAAAGCTAGCAAAAGCAGTGACAAAGTCATTTTTGAAGCCAAACCAAGTGGTAATGTCGAGCCCATCCCTGATGGAGTAGGATCGAGTAATGCCTTCAGATAGAAAGTATAGGTCCTTACAGGTATCGCCTTGATGAAGTAGTATATCGCCTTTCTTCTTTTCTTTTATCCGAAATGCATGTTCCAGCATATCAACAGCTTCTTCACTTAAACTGGAAACCTGAGAACGGATGTATTGAGTCAATGGATTCATATAGGACCACAGTTTCTAGCTGGAAGTTGCCGGATACAGCGATTTAATGAGAAATGACTCAAATTTACTTTTTTTTGATTTTTTCTTACTTTCTAACTCATTGGAAATGCCAGACATTTGTATCAACACGAAAAAGCGAGGACGGCTATGAATTTCTTTGATGCTCAGCTCATACGGTATAAAAATCAGGAAGTCTTCTTCCACATGACCTTTAGGTCACCTGCCCGTATGGAGGATCATATGTACGACGCGCCTTGCTTCATCTATGCCCTTAATGCCGAAGGTTCGGTGGCTAGTCCGGTGGGGCAGACGCCCGTTCAGCAAGAGGAAGGGGCCTTGATGCGTTGTGGCAGCTATATTAACAAATGGAGTGCCGTGCAGCCGGATGGGAAGGTGGAAATAATTGTCATTAAGTTAATTGCTGACTTAGTACTGAAGATCTTTTCTGAAATCGAATTTGATCCCCGAAAAAGCATCCAGAAGCCCTTGCTAACCATTAAGGCGCAACAAAATCTGTTGCTGCAAAGGTATATGGAAAGTTTGCTATTCTACTTCCGTAATCCTACCATCGTCACGGATGATCTAGCCTATCTAAAGTTGAAAGAACTGGTGCTACTCCTCTTGCAATTACCCGATCAAGATGTAGTCAAAAGCACCCTTCTACACCTCTTTAGGCAAGAGCAGTTCACGGTATTTCAAATCGTGGAGAATCATTTGTTCGATAATTTCACCGTAGAGCAACTGGCGCACTTTGCTCACATGAGCAAAGCCACCTTTCGGCGGAAATTCAAACAGCACAGTAGTCTGCCGGTACAGAAGTACATCCTGAACCGGCGCTTGGAAAAAGCAAAAAACTTATTGAAGGCCAAGCACAAAAGTGTAGCTGAAATAGGTACTGCCTGTGCCTTTTCAGACCCCAATTATTTTTCCAAAGTCTTCAAACAGAAATATGGTAAAACACCGAGAGCCTACAGATTAGCTGAACGGCTAAAATAACCACCATTCATAAATAGGGCATTCTTCGGACCGGCTAGCAAATTCATTGCTTAGCCAATGGACAGCCCCATTCTCTAGCTTATAAACTCAATTGCGATGAATTATCAATTAATCGCCCTGCTATCCTTTGTACTAGTGGGGATCAACCAAACCATTATGGGTCAATCGAAAAAGAAACTAATGGAAGTCCAACAATCCATCTACATTGATATCCCCCAAGAAGAGCTCTGGAAAATTACCGCAGATGATTTCATACAAGTAGACAAATGGATCTCTGGGGTTAATCTAGCCGAAGGCGCTGGACAAGGAATAGGGGCAGCTAGAACATGTACACCCAGCTATCGGGGCTTCTCTAAGACCACCGAAAAAATCATTGATTTTCAACCTATCTCTTCCTTCACCTATGAAATCATCGAGGGAATGCCCAAGATGATAGCCTTTGCTACCAACACCTGGAAACATGAGCCGCAAAATGAGGGCACCTTGATGACCATGCAGGTGAAAATGCAAGTCAAAGGCTTCATGGGAACGCTAATGAAAGGCTTTATGAAAAAGCGAATGAAGAGCGTTCTACAGGACGCGCTGGAGGAACTTAAGTTATACGCAGAAACGGGAGAATTGCACAAGCGCAAAACTGCAGCAATGCGGAAATTTGAATCGAAAGCTCCTCTGGCAGGACAGCGATAAAACGAGACTAGCGCTTCCGGCCGGAGCCCGAAGCGCTAGTAATGTAGGTCATTTGCATAATCCTACACAAAAGGTTTGTTTTGGATATATACTTGACACAAAGGGATCTGGTTTTCCTAGCATGACTTGTATAGGTCAGAAAAACCATTTCCAAGTCCCCTTGGTCAGTATATACTAGACCTAAAGAAGGTTTGATTTTCCTTTCTCACTAAAGGTGGATTCAAACCTTTTTAGTGTCAGCATACTGGGATGTAGTTTATACTATTGGGTGGATGTCAAACGAAATTGTCTTCTAAATCGGTAGGGATGATAAGGTGCTAGTAGCCATTATCGGATTTGGAATCCGCGAATGTATTGATTTCTGTTGTGACGGTTGGCGATCAACTCTACGTCAACAGTACAGTTTTCAAATCGGATCGCATATCTCTGATTTTCAGTATCCATGTTCAGAAGATTTTTGCGAATCAATTGTTGCCCTAGAAACGCACCGGCTTCTTTAAAACCAGAAACTAGTTCTTTAATGGCTTGGATCAGGTTGCTGTTGCCAGCGTTCATTAGGGCTACGGTTAAGGCTAATTTTAATTTTCGATTGTTCATGATGAATTCTGCTTTGGCGATAGCAAAACTTGGGTTTATTTTTTCTGCCTTTTTAGGCAGCTGGTGATTAGTTTTGCTTTACGCTTATTGGGAATTAGGGATTGTATGCCAAATGATACTCTTTAAAAACTCTGAAAATCAATAAGATGTTGTTTGAAAAGTCTTTAAAGTAATGTTAAAAGATCTTAAGGCTCCTCAATTTGTCGGCTACCTGTCGGACCTTTTGATGGCTTTGGGACGCTTTCGCCCCTGCATTCACCCTATTAGTGTATCAAAAAGTGGAAATGTTACCTTTAGAAGTCAAAAAATTTCAAAAGGTGACCATTTTTTCCCAAAAAACCCCATTCATCTTAGTATTAAGCCTGTTTTAGGCGGTAGCTGATTGTTAAGTTTATTTGTCTTCGTATACGCTGTGAGATCTTGTCTGCTATGAAGTTAGCTCCTCTAGAGATGGTACGAATCTTCCTAGAATTGAATACATCAGCAATATTTAAGGTTAACCTTCCCTTCCCGTTAAAGATTTCTCTATTGTAAGCCAGGTCCAGGAAGTATAAAGCCTTGCGTTTCCCCTGGGCAGTATTGAAAGGCGCTTCATAATTTCCACGGACTTGTAAGAAACTACTATTGTTAAGATTGAATCGTGAAGTCTTTCGCACAAACCAACTCGTTGTGCTATTGGTAAAATCTGGATTAATATTGCTTCCATCTACCTCCGAACGGAACAGGTTTAAATTGAGGTCTAGTTTCCACCATTTATACGGCGTGTAAGAACTAGAGAACTCCAAGCCGTAAGCCTGTTCATATTTTAAGTTCTCGGGGCGAGTATTGGAAAAGCCAGCATCATCCACGCTTCTGAGCCCGGCAATAAAATCATCCGTCCAGCGATAATATATGGTAGAGGCCACGGAGCCCTTCTCAAAATACTTGATGTGCCCCAGTTCAACGACATCGCTGAATTCAGGATTCAGATCAGGATTGCCACTGAAGAAATTTCTATTATCTGAAAAAGTAATGAAGGGGCTTAGATCCCGATAAACGGGTCTGCGGACTCGCCTGCTATAGCTGAGTTGCATGGCATCCGCTTCACTCAAATCATAAGTGAAGTGTGCGGAGGGGAAAAGGTTAGCATAATTACGAGGATTGGATTGATTGGTTTCTTCGAGAATAGTTTCTATATCGGTCCATTCTACTCGCAGCCCCAATTGGTAGGAGAAGGCATTCTTTTTGTCTCCCAAAATTCCGTAGACAGCATTGATATTTTCATCGTAAATGAAGTTGTTGTCTAGTCCAGGCAACGGAACCATCTGTCCCGCATCATTTTCTTCACTGACGATATAATCATTCGTCATCCGTCGGAAGGTGCTTCTGACCCCAGTTTCCAATTTACCTTCCTGTCCAAAGGGTTGGACATAGTCTAGCTGAAGTAACAATTGTCGCTCCGTCTCATCATTCAGGGAGGTTTGCAAGAGATTCTGTGCCGAATTGGAAGAACCGTCCGGAAAGAAGGATTGTTGCTCAAACACCTGGTCTGAATCCTCCCAGTGATCTAGATACCGAACTTCTGCATTAAACTCATGCCCTTTCTTATCAAACAGTTTCTTGTAGCTAAGTACGTACTCCGAAATAGGTTCAACTTCATCCTCATCCTGGGTACGCGTGGTGTAACTCGTGAGCGTATTGAAGATATAGTCATCATAGCGTAGATCGGTAAGGCGTTTACCTTGGCTAGCGCTATACAAATAGGAGGCAGTCAGGATATTTTGCTCATTGAAGAAGTAATCGAGACCTCCACGTATGTTGTTAAAAAAACCCACGTGTTCTCCATCATAGGATTGATCTGAAACAAAGGTGGTATCGTTGACAAATACCTCTTGGTGGGTGCTGTTGATACTAGGAATAATGCGGTAATTGATTCCGTAGTTAACGAAGAAGTTGATTTTATTATGGCGGTAATTAACGTTGGCCGCCGCCCCTAGATTGGTAGGATTGCCCACGGTGGTCTCGAAAGATCCATTGAGGCCCTGATTGCGGTCCTTTTTCAGCACAATGTTAATGATGCCCGCCATACCCTCCGCCTCATAGCGAGCCGATGGGTTCGTGATCACTTCTACCTTCTCCACCAGACTCGCCTGCAACTGCTGAAGCCCACTCCCGCCTTTGAAGCTCACCAAGCCAGAAGGTTTGCCGTCCACTAGAATCCGGACATTACTAGCGCCCCGGAGCTTCACATTCCCTTCACCATCCACGGTGACGGAGGGAATATTGTTCAGGATTTCTACTGCCGAACCACCGGCATTACCTAGGTCCTTACCGACATTGAAAACCCGCTTATCCAAAGCTAGCTCCATGGTACTTTTTTCCGCCTGCACCACTACCTCATTCAAGGTACTACTCTCCGCTTTTAATCGAATCGTACCAAAGTCCACTGTTCTTTTTGTACTACTTAAGGAGAATTCACCGAGATCGTAAGTTTGATAGCCGATAAAATCAATTACCCCCTTGAAGGTACCCATCGCGCTTTCGACCGAGAAGGTACCATCTTCTCCACTGATACCTCCCGTCAGCAGTGCTCCATCCGTTGGCTGATAGATTTGGATGGTCGCGTAGCTAAGCGGAGCTCCGGTCTGGTCATTAATAACTTTTCCTGTTACTTTTCCTTTTTGGGCGAGACAAAATATTGGCAAGAAAAAAAGGATATAGCTCAGGCAAATATGCTGCCTAGCTACACGCAGTCGAGTAGGTGTAAAAGCGTACATCTTGTATGGTTGGTTTTCGTTTGGGTTCCAGCATGGAAGTCAGTTTGTACTGATCTCCTACTTTCTTCCCTCAAAACTTCAAAGATAGTAGCTTATTGGTAAATAAAGACGAATTGTCTACGCGAATCATCAACATAGCCCTATTGGCTGAAACAGGTTCAGCGAACTGAAGTACAAAATGAAAGTCTTAACTAAGGGAAAACGTTCAGATTTAATTGGCCTTGCTCCGACGCTGGGACCGATTATTGGGTCGGCGTTTGCCGCCTCCGGATCGATTTCCCGACCGGCCTCGTCCATTGTTCCCTTTGCCCCCTCCTCGTCCATGCCCTCGGGAGGGGCGGCTAGACTCTTGAGAAGGCGGTACTTCTGGCGGAAGTGGCAATTTGCGCACCTCACGCTCCATCAGGGCTTCAATGTTTCGGAACTTGCGTCGATCTTGTCGATTGATAAAGGTCAGCGCCAAACCGTCGGTTTTAGCCCGGGCAGTTCGGCCGATTCTATGAATATAGTCTTCGGGATCATTGGGTACATCATAATTAATGACCAATTTAATCCCGCTGGCATCTATTCCTCGAGATAGGATATCTGTAGCAACTAATATCTGTAGGGAGCCGTTTTTGAATGAGCGCAGCGTAGTCTCTCGATCAGCCTGATCAAAATCAGAGTGAATTTCTCCCACATCAAGCCCCACCGAACGCAGAATTCCCACGACATTCTTCACACTAGCTTTGGTCTTGGAGAAGATTAGGATTCTTTCCTTTTTCCCTTTGCGCTTAGCGAGCAAACTCTTAATGAGTATAGGCTTCTGATCATCCTGCACGTCATAAGCAGCTTGGAAGATGCCTTCTGCAGGTTTAGAAACCGCCAAAGTAATTTGTACCGGCTCGTTCAAAGTACGCTTAGCAAACTGACGAATCTTTGTCGGCATCGTGGCCGAAAACATCAGCGTTTGCTTTTCTTTTGGCAGGTAATCAATGATCTTCTTAATGTCATTGATAAAGCCCATATCTAGCATTCTATCTGCCTCATCCAGGATCAAGTGGCGGAGTGTTCCCATTTTCACATAACCCATATTGAGGTGGGCAATCAAACGCCCTGGTGTAGCCACGATGATATTGGCGCCCAGCGAAAGGGCCTTTTTTTCTTGATCGAAGGAAGCGCCATCTCGCCCACCGTAAATGGGCAAAGAGCTCATATCTTCTAGGAAGTAAGAGAATCCATCCAGTTGCTGATCAATCTGAATCGCTAATTCTCGAGTGGGAACAAGGATCAAGGTATCAATACCGTCAACGGGTTCTCTACTTAATCGATCTAATACGGGAAGAAGAAAGGCTGCGGTTTTTCCTGTACCTGTTTGCGCACAAGCAATCAGGTCTTTTCCTTGCAGTATGGCGGGGATGGCTTGCTCTTGAATAGGTGTTGCTGTTTCAAAGCCCATGGCGTCAAGTCCCTCTAGCAACGAATCATTCAACTGTAATTCTCTAAAAGTCAATGGATGGATTTTTGTTCTTGTCTATTTGTCTAGGGTCGTAGTAGTAAACAAATTAACGAAAATTAGCTTCTTAAGTTTCGAACTCACGTTCGAGCTCGTTATGACGCAAGATACGATTTTAGGGTAGAAATTTAGTATAATTATAGCCAAGCCCTTGATTTCCCTATGCTTCTGCCCGTTCCACATTGTTTTTATACAGATAAAATATCCCAAAAAGTAGTATTAAGGGAGCAGGAAAAGCAGCGCCAAACCCTAAAGGTGTGATCAAAAGTAGGAATAGAGCTGCCCCTATTATGGCGGGGGTTGGAACCGCTTCATTTCTCCAATAGCTAAAGGCGAGGTAGGCGTGTGCTAGGATCAGTAATCCCCCCATCCAATAAGCTTGTCGGAAAAGGATCAGGTAGATAAATCGTCGATAACTATCCAGGAAAGTAAACTGGCCAAATACCAGGTAGTCTCTCGGGTAAATCCAGGCTAGATATACATTCGCCAGCATCCCCAACAAGAAAAGTATGGCCAAGAGGCGCCGACCGTACAAGGGTTTTCTCATACATAGCACCGTTACCAGCAGTGAGATCATGATCCCTGCACTCCAGGGAATTAAATATTGCTGAATCTGATCCAACATTTCAACTTCTGTTTAAAATACCGTGAAACTAGCTACTGCACTCCTATCTCCTGCCAAGCATAAATGGAATCTACCTCCACCTTACTGTAATAAATGGAAGGCCAACCCTCATGACCAGAATAATATGCAATGTGAAGCATTTTATCTTTTAGTACCAAACCCGGATAAGCCGTGTCTCCTTCACTGGGCAGTACAAAAAGCCGTCGATAAGTGCCATCTTCCTGCAATTGCATAAAGACGGTAACAGCCTCATTTAGGCAATCCGGGCGCTCCTCGGGCCATTCCCGCGTTCCCAGCAGCCAAGTCTCGTTCGGCAAATAGAGTAGATTCGGGCCGCCTAAGCCATGATCCAAGGGTAGAATGGCTAAACTATCATAGGGCGGTCTCCCCTGCCCGTAGTAAGCGGAGACCGAATGCCCACCCCCGTCTCGGATGAGCAGGAACATATCTTTATTCGGGGTGAATCGCACCAAGGCTTCTCCCACTAGAGGAGACAGGTCGAAGGGATTTCCAACTTGTTCGTAATTCATTCCGTCCCTGGTTCTGAATAGCGCCATGTACCGCTGGCGAGATTGCACAACTCCAGTCAGCGGATCCGTACCGGCGATCATGGGGATGGCATAAGCAAAAGAGTCTTGCCAGGTCAGATCGTAGAACCAATTGTTAGATGGGATACCGCGTACTCTCCTGGGAGGGGTCCAAGTCCGTCCATCTTCAGAATAAGCTACCCAGGTAAACCATTCATACACCTTACCCCTGTAGTCGGTACCTAACCCAGTCAACATTAAAGTGCCATCTGGCCGAATACTAAACTTCCCATTGCGCAGATCTATTCCTTTTTTCCGCAGCAAAGCCAAAGGCTTCCATTTTTCCCCGTCTGATGAACTTAGAACTCTAATTTTTCCTTTCTTACCTGTCACATGTCCATCCCCTTCCCGGAAGGTGCAGAGTAACTGCCCTCGGAATTCAATCAGATCCACAAAGGCATTGTGAAAAGCTCGATCCCATATTTTCTCAGAAGAAATAGTACGCAAGGGATAGCTAAAGGGTGGGCGCTCCTCTTGACAGGCCACTAACAAAAGAGTCATGAACCCGAGTGCTAAAATTATAGAGCCTCTTTTCATAGCCACAAATATATGATGATGCTACAGTTTTGATAGGCGATTACTTTAGGGCTAGCAGAAGATTCCATAAAAGTATCGGATTACAGGACATGTCCATGGTCATGGTATATGAACAGATTTCGATTCTCGATAGCATTCTATCTAGAAACACTATATAGCTCCTCTGTCTTCACTCTTCCTTTTAAAGATATATTCCCCTTATTTTCGAAAATATATCTCCCTTGCGGTAGTATATCCTTTAGTTTACTAGAGATCAATAAACTCGTACCATATTGATTACAAAGCCCTTGAATTCTGGCAGTAGTATTCAAAACATCGCCGGTAAAGGCAATTTCTTTTTTCAATGCACCAATTTCACCGATGGTCACTTCCCCAAAATGAATGCCGGCCTTGAAGTCGATCTCATGCCCATACTTGGATTGCAATTTCTTCTGATTGGCGCTCAGGCTGTCTCGTATGTCAAAAAAACAACGAATACAGTTCGTATTCTGGATGCCTTTGTCCAGGTCCCAGGAGACAACAATCTCATCCCCTATGTATTGGTAAACTTCGCCCAGTGTATCAATAATCGGATCAGACATCAGATCGTAATAATCTCGGAGGAGGTTGAAGTATTTTACATGACCCAGCGATTCCGCAATAGTGGTGGAGGATTTCATGTCCAAGAACATAAAAATCCGTTCCTCTACCACCGGTTTGTGGTATTTGCCGGTGAAGAAATTAAGAAAGACATGATGTCCCAGGTTTTCGCTAACGGCCGCATAAATTAAGCAGACAAAAAGCGGTACGGACAATTGAAATAGCGTGGTAGCAAAAGAAACACTATTCAGGAATCGCCCCAGCTGATTCCAAGTCTCGACGTCCAACATTCCTGCACCTGTATCCAATGAGAAAGCCACTGGGTACAGGACCACGATGATGAACAAAAATAGGATTAGATAAATGATGAATTTGTAGAAAATCTTTGCCCTCAGCGTATGGAAAGCAAAGCGTTTTTCCAAGTAAACAACTTCTAAGGCCCCTACTAGCAAGCCCACCATTAGATTGGCGATGTTGGCAAATATCAAAACGGGAATGGTAAAAGAAATATCCGTGTCTGGGTTGGGATTTACATTTCGAGTTAGGCCAATTTCTGAAATAATAGTAACCCATCCGCACAACACCCAAATAACCCCAAAAGGGATGATCCTAGAGATGTTTCTTTTGGTTTTTGGTGTTAGTCCAATCATTAATTATTGTAGTTGGAGATCGTTCGATCAATATCTACAAAATCAAGAGGACTACAAAGCTTTTCTCGGCCTTTATCTTAGATAGGCATGCTCAAATTTAGGGTTATCATTTACTAGCAGAAGGCGGAAAAGAAGGTCGAACTTCTATCTTACTAGGTAGCGTCCGAGGATTCATTTTCAGTAAATCAATGACCATCTGTCCCAGGTCTACGGGCTGAATTTTCCAGGCCTCTTTTTCCGTTACCGGATGGTCATTAAAATGTGTAGCTACCGAACCCGGCATGATTGTCGTCACCTTCACGCCTGCCGATCGGACGTCCAACATGACCGCTTGTGAAAACCCAACAACGCCAAATTTACTCGCATTGTAAGCAGCTCCTGTGGCGAAGAAATTGGTACCTGCCAAACTCGAAATGGTAATCAAGTACCCCTTCGATTCTTTCAAGGCTGTTAAGGCAGCTTTAGTGCTAAAAAACACGCCGGTCAAATTGACGTCAATGACTTCTTGCCATTGCTCAGCCGTCATCTCTTCAATGTTTACGAAATGGCCCACTCCGGCGTTGGCAATCATCGCATCCAGTCTCCCCCATTTTTCCAATACGCTTGTTACAACACTTTGTTGACTGTCGTAATTTCTTACATCTGCTTCGATTCCGATAACTTGATCGGAATGGCCCAGCGCTTTGGCGGCTTCATCGGCCGTCACTTGACTACGGCCGGTGATCGCGACCTTCATACCTTCCTGAAGCATAGCTTTTGCCACCGCATAGCCAATACCTTTGGTGCCACCTGTGATGATAGCTACTTTTCCTTTTAACATTATATCCGTTTTTTATAGCTTATTCTGCTGTCCAATAATCCATCACCAATACATCTCCAATGATGGGTCCTATCTTATTTACCAAGGCTATATGCGCCTCGTGAAACAAATAAACTTCTCTTCCATGATCATCCTTGAAGGTGAGCGTAAAGCAGTGCGTCATCCCTTTGCTAGCCCCTTCTTTGCTATCATTCACCCCCCATTCAATGTGTTCAATGGCAGGGATCTTATCCTCTAGGTCTAAAAAGGCTTGTACTGCTTCCTTGACTTGGGCAGGGGTCGCGTCATCCTTATATTTCAGATTCACCATATGCCGCAGGACTTGGCCACTTCTGTCCAC